>RFGE01000152.1 GCA_003696105.1 Deltaproteobacteria bacterium
GCCGCAGGTGAAGAAATCGACCGCCGCGTAGCCGTATTCGGGCCACGTATGAATGGACAGGTGGGACTCCTCGACGACGACGACCCCACTGACGCCCTGCGGGGCGAACTCGTGGAACATCGAGCCGACGACGGTCGCACCGGCAGCCTGCGCCGCGCGTCGCATCAGCGGCTCGATGGTCCCGCGATCGTCGAGTACCGCAGGGTCGCATCCGTGGTACTCGGCGAGCACATGTCTGCTCCGCGTGTCCAACGGAGGCGTAAGAATACGGATGCGGCGCGGCATTGCAAGGCCATCCGGAAAAAACCGGCGCCGGCGCGCGGGGGCCCCGCCGAACGCGGGTCGCTCCGGCGTCGGCCGGGCCCCGCGGGCGGCCCCGAGCCCCGCCATGCGCCCGAGCCGTCCGGCCGCGCCCGGCCGCGCGCCGCGTCCCGCCCCGGTGGCCGCGGCGTGCGGGCACCGCCGGCCGCGCGCTTGCCCGCCGCCGGCGGCGAGCGTATCAAGGAGCGATGGCCGATCTGGACGAACTGCGGCGACAGCTCGCCGCCGTCGACCGAGAGATTTTCGAGCGAGTCGCCCTGCGCCTGCGGCTGTCGTCGGACATCGGCGCGGCGAAACGGGCGCTCGGGCGGTCGCCGCGGGACTACGCGCAGGAAAAGCAGGTGATCGAGCGCGGCCGCGCGGCGGCCGCCGAGCTCGGGTTTTCGCCGGACCTCGCCGAGAAGCTGCTCGTCCAGTTCATCGAGTCGTCGCTCGCCGTGCAGGAGCGGGATCAGGTCGTCGCGCGCGGCGGCGGGGACGGCAAGCGCGCGCTCGTCATCGGCGGCCGCGGCAAGATGGGCGGCTGGTTCGCCCGGTTCCTCGCGTCGCAGGGGTACGCGGTGGAGGTCGCGGACCCCGCCGGCGACGCCGACTACGCCGACTGGCGCGACGCCGACCTGGCGCACGACGTCATCGTGGTCGCCGCCCCGCTGCGCGCGTCCAACGCGATCCTCCACGAACTCGCCGCCCGGCGCCCCGCCGGGCTCGTGTTCGACATCGGTTCGCTCAAGAGCCCGCTGCGGTCCGGCCTCAAGGCGCTGGTCGACGCGGGAGTCCGCGTGGCCTCGGTCCACCCGATGTTCGGCCCCGACACCGAGCTACTGTCGGGCCGGCACGTCATCTTCGTCGACGTCGGTGTGCCCGATGCGGTCGACGAGGCCCGCGCGCTGTTCGCGCCGACGATGGCGATCCAGGTGTCGATGGATCTCGAAAGCCACGACCGCACCATCGCGTACGTGCTCGGCCTGTCGCACGCGCTGAACATCGCATTTTTCACGGCGCTGGCCGAAAGCGGCGAGGCGGCCCCCAAGCTCGCGGAGCTGTCGAGCACCACGTTCGAGGCGCAACTCGACGTCGCGCGCAAGGTGGCCTCCGAAAACCCGCACCTGTACTTCGAGATCCAGCACCTCAACGACTACGGCACCGAGGCGCTGGGCGCGCTGCTGCTGGCGGTCGAACGGGTGCGGTCGGTGGTGCGCGCCGGAGACGAGTCCGGGTTCGTGCGGCTGATGGAGCAGGGCCGCGCGTACCTCGCGGGGCGCCGGTGATCCCGGACCGCGCGGACGTCGCGATCGTGGGCGCCGGCACCGCGGGCGCGGCAGCCGCGGCGCTGTGCGCGCGGCGCGGCCTGCGGGTCGTGTGCGTCGACCGCCGCCCGCTGGATGCGGCGGGAGCTCGGTGGGTCAACGGCGTGCCGGCCGCCGCGTTCGACGCCGCCGGTATCGCGCGGCCGACCGGGGCCGAGTGCCGCGGCACCGGCGCGCCGTTTCACCTCGTCGCCGGCTGGGGGCCGCAGCGGCTGGTGCTGCGCGACCACGGCGTGTGGGAGGTCGACATGCGCCTGCTCGTGGCGCGGTTGCAGGACGCCGCGCGCGAAGCGGGCGCGGTGCTGGCCGGCGGGGTGCGCGCGACCGCGGCAGGCGGCGGGGCGCTGCACACGGACCGCGGCACGGTGCGGGCCGCGGCGATCGTCGATGCGTCGGGGCTGGCGGGGGCGCGCCTGCTCGGCCAGCCGGCCGTGCGCCGGACCGATCTGTGCGCCGCCGCCCAGGCCGTGTTCGCCGTCGACGACCGCGCCGCCGCCGAGGACTTCTTCGCACGCCACGGTGTATCGCCGGGCGACACGCTGTGCTTCACCGGCATCCACGGCGGGTTTTCGATCCTCAACGTGCGCCTCGCCGGAGGCGACCTGTCGGTGCTCACCGGCAGCATCCCGGCCCTCGGCCATCCATCCGGCGAGCACATCCTGCGGGCGTTCGCGGCCGAGCACGCGTGGATCGGCGCGCGGCGGTTCGGCGGTGCGCGCGCGATTCCGTTGCGGCGACCGTACGACCGGCTCGCGGCGGACGGCGTCGCCGCGCTCGGGGACGCGGCATGCCAGGTGTTCCCGGCGCACGCGTCCGGGATCGGCGCGGGGCTGGTCGCGGCACGTATGTTGGCCGACGCCCTGGCGGATGGCCGCGGGGTAGACACCTATGCGGTGCGCTGGCAGCGTACTCACGGCGGCCTGCTCGCGGCGTACGACGTATTTCGCCGGCTGTCGCAGGCGTTGACGGCAGACGAGCTGGCGCGTCTGATCGAAAAGGGGATCATGGACCCGGACCTGGCCGCCGCCGGCCTCGCGCAGCGCGCGCCGGTGCCGTCGCCCGCGTCGCTGCCCGGCAAGCTGGTGGGCCTGCTGACCGAGCCGGTGCTCGCCGCCCGCATGGCCGATGCGCTCGCCCGCATGGTCGCGGTGCGCGCGCTGTACGCGGCCTATCCGCGGCGACCGGCCGATCGGCCCGCGTGGTCGCGGCGGGTTGCGCGGGTGTTCGGGGACCGCCCCGATCCGGTCTGACGCTGTGCTATAGCGGGGCCGATGGCACGCTTCGCACTGTCCCCGGACGTTCGCCGCGCCGCTCGCCGCATGGCCCGCGCCGCGCGGATGGCCGTACGCGCCGCGGTCGACCCGGACCGGCCGGTCCTCGCCCAGATCATCCCGATGCGGCGGTGCAACCTGGCGTGCAGCTACTGCAACGAGTACGACAAGGTGTCGGACCCGGTTCCGACCGCGGAGGTGATGCGCTGGCTCGACAAGCTGGCGGAACTGGGTACGCAGATTGTCACTCTCAGCGGCGGCGAGCCGATGCTCCATCCGGACGTCGATCAGATCATCGCCGGCATCGGCGCGCGCGGCATGATCTCGGGCCTGATCACCAATGGATACTTCTTACAGGTCGATCGGATCCGCAAGCTCAACGATGCCGGGCTCGAGTACCTCCAGATCAGCATCGACAACGTCAAGCCCGACGACGTGTCGCAAAAGAGCCTCAAAGTGCTCGACGCGAAGTTGGTCAATCTCGCCAACCACGCCGCGTTTCACGTCAACGTCAACGTGGTGCTCGGGTCCGGGGTCGACCGCCCCGAGGACGCGCTCACGATCGCCCGGCGCGCGCGCGAATTGGGCTTCGCCACGTCCGTAGGCATCATTCACGACGGGTCCGGTCGCCTTCGACCGCTATCTGCCGAGGAGCGGCGCGTCTACGACGAGGTCACGCGCACTGGCCTCGGCATGTACAACCGGATTCGCAGTTTTCAGTCCAACTTGATCGAAGGCCGGCCCAACGACTGGCGCTGTCGTGCCGGTGCGCGCTACCTGTACATTTGCGAGGAGGGCCGGGTTCACTATTGTTCGCAACAGCGGGGACACCCGGGGATCCCGCTGGCCGACTACACGGTCGAGGACATCCGCCGCGAGTTCCATACCCCCAAGGGCTGCGCGCCGCTTTGCACCATCGGCTGCGTCCACCGCGCCTCCGTGCTCGACGGCTGGCGGCCGCAGCGGGGGTAGGTGGCTGTCGCGCATCGCCGCCCGCCGCGGTGGCGATCTGCGCGCGATCTGCGCCTCACGTCCGCGCGCCCGCCGCCACCGTACGCGCATACGCGCCCTCGTGCGCTGCGGGCGCGCGCCGAGCTTCGACCGGCTAATCGCAGGCGCCGGTCGTGCAGTCGCAGGGAGTGTCCTCCCCGCAGGTATGTACGATCTGCCCGGTGGCGAAGAAGGTGCCCATTTGTTCGATTGCACGCGGTTTATTGCGCGGCAACTGGTGGGCGTCGTTTTCCGCGGGCGGCGTGTTCGTGAGCGGCAGCGGGCCGTCACCCCCGTCCCATATTACGAGCGCGCTGTCGAGCGGGCCCTCGGTTTCCGGCACGCCGTATGGCTCGTACACGGCGGGCGCGAGCGTCGGCAATCCGATCGCGCGCGCCTCGTACTCCGTCGCCACATTGGAGACCTCCGCGTCGGCGACGGCCATGTGAATCAACACCTGCTTGGCCGGAGTGCCCGGGATCGCGCCGGTGAGCAGGTCCGGCACACTGCCGACCGGATCGGTGCGGTCCCATTGCATCTGCATCAAGTTCAGCAGGAGGGCCATGTCGAGCGGGTCGGGGTAGGCGCCGCCGAGGATGGTCCGGTACGTTGGCCAGTCGAGGGAGCGCTCGAGCATCATCGAGTAATTGGCGGCGGCCACGCCGAGCACGCCGCGTTCGATAAACGGATCGTACGCCAGCACCGTGCCGCCGAAGATGCCGCCCTGTGAGTTGCCGTAGTAGTACACCTTGGTCGGGTCGACGAGCGAGTTGCCGTCCCCGTCCACGAATAGAGTGGCGGCCATCGGACCGCGCGCGATGTGTTCGAGCGCGATGAAGTTGACGATCCCCTGGACGAGGGTGTCGAAAATCCACGGCCCTTTGTTGGCGTCGTTGAGCGCGGCGGCGACCTGGGGCAGATCGCGGCCGCTCATGCCACGCCACGACGTGCCGACGACCACCATGCACAGCTGGGCCGAGGCCTTGCGGACCGCGCCGTGTGCGACCTCGTCCGGCGAGCCCATCAGTCCGTGGCCGTAGATGATGATCCCGACCGGTTCGGCGGCGTCGTACGCGCACGCCGGCACGATCGCGACGAAATCGGTGTCGTACATGCCCTGCATCGCCGGCAGCCCGGCGGCGTCGCGCGCGAGCTGCGTGCCGGGCGCAAACGCCCCGTTCTGGGTGAGAAACAGCGGCGCCGTGAAACTACCCTCGACGACGCGCGCGATCACGGCGCCGTCTTCGAACGGTTCGTCGCTGTCAACGGTGTACGTGAGGTTTTCCCCGGCATCGCCGATCGCGGCAATCGCCGCGTCTCGGGCCGCGAGCACGTCGTCGCGCGCGGCGCCGACCGACTGAGTGGTGAAATCCCACGCGACGACGACATCGCTCCGGTCGATCCCTTGCGCTTCGAGTGCCGCGAAGATCGCGTCGTAGCGGTCGCGAATGCGCTCGAGTCGGTCGTGATCGGTCGCCGTGCCGTCGACGATGGCTCGAAATCCCTCGGGGGTGGGTAGGTCGCTGCCGTCCCGGGCTTTCAGCGATCGCCGGATCGCCACCGCGTAGCGGTGGCCGAACTTCAGCGGAGCAGCGGGGCGAATGTACAGGGCCTGCTTGTCGGGCGTGTCCTCGGCGCTGGCGTCGACTTCGGCGAAGTGCGCGACTCGCTCGCCCGTGTCCATATCGACGAGGACAGTAGGACTGGCGTCCGTGAGACTGGCGGGGTAGTTCGTAAACGGGACGAGCGGGGACGGGTCGACGCCGCCCGGAAATGCCGTGATGATCGGCGCGGCGATCGAGAAGCCGTCCAGCCGATTGAGCGGCGCCGGGTCGATCGCGATGCCGTCCTGGTTGGTCGGCAGTGCGCCGGCCGGCACGTCCAGGCGCATCCCCGTCGGCGCGGTCGTGTCTGGCGCCTCGTAGAGCGCCGACGGCCACGGCGTGATGCAATTGAGCCCACCGAGCGGATTGCATTCGGCGGGCGTCGACAGGACCGGCGCGTCGCCGCCGCACGCGGCGACGGCGACGACAGCGACGACGAAAGCGGCGGCTACCGTACGCATGGCGTGGGTACGATAGCGCACTGGCGAGGCGAACGGGGCGGCCGGTGAGCGCCGTCGCCAGCGACCGGACTCGGCGACCGCAGTCGACCGGGCACGGGTCGCGGTACGCATCCGGCCGCATCCCGGGGCCGCGGCCGGCGCTACTTCTTGCGCTTGGTCTTCTTGCCGCTCGTGGCGGTCTTCTTGCCGCTCGTGGCGGTCTTCCCGCGGCCCTTGCGTTTCGCCACCTTCCGGCCGGCGCGACCGCCCGCCGCCGCCTTTGCCGTCGAACCGCCGCTGTCGGCCGGATAGTAGCGTGTGGCACGGCGCTGACCCTCGCGTCGGATCTCGCCGGCCGTAACCATCTTCTTGACGGGCCTCTTGAGGTGTTTGGACGCCACGCCGAGGCCCTTCGCGATCTCCTCGATCCGCTGGCCGGGGTGGGCGGCGATGTACGCTTTGAGCTTTGCGACGGTGGCGGCAATTTGCCGCGGCGAGCGGCGGCCGACAGGTTTGGCCGAGACGGGCGCGGCGGCCGTCGCCCTCGCGCGCTCCGGCGTCGCCGTGGCCGCCGGCGCCGCCGCCGCGGCTTGTTCCGACAAAATCGCTGCCGCTTTGGCCAGCGCAGCGCGGCGCAGCAATTCGGACATTTCGGCGACGAATGCGTCGACCTTGCGAGAGATCTCTTTTTCGATGTCTGCCATGTTACGCAGTTAACAATGCGAGTGTGCAATCTGTCAATTGCAAATGCATGCAACTCAATTGGTTGGCATGCAGTCGCGCGTGGCTCCGTTTTGCGGCCCGGGTCGTAGTACGGCTCCACGGCAGGGTCCCCGATTTCGGCGAGATGCGGTCATGTATGGCTTCGATTCTGACGGTCGGGCCGACGCAAAAAGTGGCCGGGACGGCGCAGGGAGACGATCCAATCGCTGCACCCATTCTGTTTGCCCGGCACGCATTGGCACCACTTGACGCGTGGGCGAATGGGGCACCGAGCCGTTGATGCGCAGATCGATCTCACCGCGTATTGGGCAAGGACTGCGCATTCCAAAGTGTATCGGGGCGCTGCGGCCGCC
>RFGE01000153.1 GCA_003696105.1 Deltaproteobacteria bacterium
CTGTCGGGGAAGGCGACCATCCGCGCGGCAGCGTAGCAAAGTCGCGCGGACCGCGGCGGCGGGCGCGCGGCCGCAGCGCGCGGACCGCGGCGGCGGGCGCGCGGCCGCGGTCCAAAGTGGCGGGCGCCGCGAGACTACCAGGTGCGGACGAACGTGAACCGGCCGGCGACCGCGTCCGCCCCCGACGCTGCCTGCGTCTCGTAGCCGACGAACAGCCCGAGGGTGTTGTGGTCACCGTAGCCGAGGTTGACGCGGCCGCCGATCGGAAGGCTCACGAGCCCGGACGAAAACGGAGCCGCGCCGGCGGCCGCGTCGCCGGCGAAGTCGTTGAGCCGGTAACCGACCTCGATCTGCGGGCCGACGTGCACCGCGTCCGACAGCTTGTACAGCGCGAAGTTGCGCGTATAGGCGAGATCCTCGGCGCCGTCGGAAAACGGGCTGTTGAAAAACACCTGCACCCACGACTCGACGTACGCCCGGTCGAGGTCCACGACGGTGAACAGTTGCGGCGCGATCAGCGAGGCGAAGTCCGCCGCGGCGAAGTCAAAGCCGATGCCGACCATCGGCGTGAACGTCGCCGGGCCGATCGCCAGCGACGGTCCGAGGTCGAGTTCGGCGAACGAACCGACGACGTAGATGTCCGACGCGAGCGCCCAGTCGCCGACGGAATGGGTCGCGCCGACCCACAACTGCGTTCCGAGGGCGTCGGTGTCGATGCGAAACCAGCCGGAGGTCGCCGGCTCCGGCCCGGCGCTCGCGGTGGCGCCGACGACCGCCGGGGCGCCGGCGGCGTCCCCGGACGCGGCGTCCGCGCCGGCGGCGTCCCCCGACGCGGCGGTCGCGCCGGCGGCATCCCCGGACGCGGCGTGCGCGCCGGCGGCGTCCCCCGACGCGGCGTCCGCGCCGGCGGCCCGATCGTCGCCGGGCGCCGTGCCGGCGCCGTCGGGCGCTCCGCCGGCCCCGTCGACCGGTCGAGCGGCCGCGGGCGCGGCGGCGACGAGCGTGGCGAGCAGACTCCAGTGCGCGATGCGAATGCGTGTCATGGCGTATCCCCTTTCGCGGTTCCGAGCGCACAGACATAGCCGGCGCGGATTTCGCCGGAATGCACGGCGGGTAACGCCGATGTAACTTCGCGGTGAACGCGCGTCGCGCGCGGCGGCCAACTCGTTGCCGTTACATCTCGATCGGCACGCTGCCGAGGCGGCGCACGAAAAAACGGGGCCGGTGCGACCGGCCCCGCCGGGGATACGTCCCGTCCTGCACCCGCTCGGCTACGGGTGCCACTCGGCGAACGCGCCGAACGTGAGCGTGTCGGCCACGCCCATGCCGTCCTGCGTCACCAGGCTGCTGAAGCCGAAGAAGGCCCCGGCGGCGAGGTTCGCGTTGACGGCGTAGTGCCCGCCGAGCACGAACGGCAGCGTGAAGTTGTCGTTCGCGTCGAAGCTGAGGTCGTCGCCGGTGTACACGCCGGTCGCCACGCCCGCCTGGATCTTCTCGTCGACCTGGTACATCGCCATCACCGGGACGTGAAGGACGAGTGCCGTGCCGGTCTCCCCCATGTCGTCCGTGGCCGAGTCGAGCTGGACGCGGACCTGACCTCCGGCGTGGATGGCGATCTTGTCGAGCTCGTGGCGGTAGTCGGCGCCCGCGCCGAGCCCCACCTTCATGTCGCCGTTTGTGCCGGGGAGGAAGCCACCGCCCCACGGATTGATGACCAGCCGGCCGGGCCGCCCCGCACCGAGGATCGCCGTCGCACCGAGCTGCTCGCTGACGGCGTAGCGCCCGTCGACGACGAACGCCTGGAGAAACTCCGGGCTCGCGTCGCCGAAGTCCGGCTTGCTCAGCAGCAGCGGGATCTCGACCCCTGCGCTGATCTTGTCGTCGACGTGGTAGTGGGCCCACGGCTTGAGTTCGACCCAGAAGCCGAACTCCGGGCCGTTGATGTCACCGCCGGTGACCCCGCGCGGGACCATGAGCGCCGCCCCGGCCATCAGCTTCGGGTGCGCGTGCGCGGCCGCGCCACCGGCGTCGCCGGAGGCCTCGCCGTCGCCGGCCGCGTCCCCCGCGTCCGCATCCCCGGCGTCGCCCAATGCATCGCCCGTGTCGTCTCCGAGCCCCAGATCGTCGTACTGTGCGTACGCGGGCAGCGACGTGAGCGACAGCGCGAGCGCCATCGCGCCAAACCTGTTGCACCGTATCATCCGTGTCTTCTCCTTGCTGGTTGTCGTTCAGATAGCCTCGAGCGCCGCCGCGCGACGCCCGCGGTTGGACGGCGCAGCGACCCCGCACTTCAACCGCCGGTCGCCACGCTACCATCGCCCTGCGACAGGGCGCGAATTTCGCGCCCGACGCGCGCACGACCGCCAATGATTGCAAGCGCCTGCAACGAGTTGTGAGATCGGTCCTCCGGCCCGCGGCGCCGGCTCGCGAACGGCGCGGAGGGCCGCCATCCGGGCAAACCGCGGCCGCTGCAGCCGCCGGCGCGACCGTGCTATGTGTCGCGCATGTTCACCCCCATGTCGCCCCGGTCGCCCGCCGCGCGCAGCGGTCTGCGCACCGGCGCGTGGCCCGCCCTGCTGGCCGCCGTCGCCGCGTGCGGCGGCGCGGCCAAGCGCACGCCCGCCGCCAAGCCCCCGCGCCTCGACGTGATCGCCCCCTGGACCGACCCGGAGCAAGACCTGCCCCGGCCGCGCGAGGTGGCGCCGCGCCCGGTCGAGCCGCCGCCGCCGGTCGCAATCCGCGGCGCCACGATCCTCACCGCGGCCGGCGACCGCATCGACGGCGGCACGATCGTGCTCGCCGACGGTGTCATCGCCGCGATCGGCGCGGGCGACGTGCCCATTCCGGACGGCGCGCGCGTGATCGACGCCACCGGCAAGTTCGTCACGCCCGGGATCATCGACACCCACTCGCACATCGGCGTGTACGCCGCGCCCCACGTGGCCGCCCACAGCGACGGCAACGAAGCCACCGCGCCGGTGACGGCCGAGGTGCGCGCCGCGTACGGCTACTGGCCGCAGGACCCGGCGATCGCGCGCGCGGCGGCCGGCGGCGTCACCGCCGCGCAGATCCTGCCGGGCAGCGCGAACTTGATCGGCGGCCGCGGGTTCGTCGTGCGCATGGTGCCCGGCCGCACGGTCGACGAGGTCCGGTTCCCCGGCGCGCCGAGCACACTCAAGATGGCGTGCGGCGAAAACCCCAAGCGCGTGTACGGCGAAAAGGGCGGCCCGCAGACGCGGATGGGCGAGT
The DNA here is from genome assembly GCA_003696105.1 of Deltaproteobacteria bacterium. NCBI lineage: Bacteria > Pseudomonadati > Myxococcota > Myxococcia > Deltaproteobacteria bacterium. Next base: position 3,250 of record RFGE01000153.1, read on the forward strand.
ACGCGGCGTTCCGCGCGGCGTTCCAGAGCGCCGTCGAGTACCGGGCCAAGTGGCGCGCCTACGCCCGCGCCCGCGAGTTGTGGCTCAAAAAGCGCGCGCGGGCGCAGCAGCTGAACGCGACACTGCCGCCGAAGCGGCGCATCCCCGGCGAGCCCGCGCCCGAACCGCCGCCGCGCGACGCCAAGCTCGACACGCTCGCGGCGGTGCTCGACGGCGACATCCTGGTGCAGATCCACTGCTACCGCGCGCCCGAGATCCGGGAGATGGTCGCGATCGCCGACGAGTTCGGGTTTTCGATCCGGTCGTTTCACCACGCGCTGGAGGCCTACAAGGTCCGCGACGTGCTCGTCGACCACGGCATCGCGATCTCGACCTGGGCCGACTGGTGGGGGTTCAAGATGGAGGCGTTCGACGGCATCCCCGAGAACGCGGCGCTGTTCGCCGAGGCCGGCGGCCGCGCGGTGATCCACTCCGACTCGTCGATTGGCATCCAACGGCTCAACCAGGAGGCGGCCAAGGCGATGTACGCCGGCCGCGCGGCCGGGATCGACATCAGCGAAGACCAGGCGCTGCGCTGGATCACGGCGAACCCGGCGTGGGTGCTCGGCATCGACGGGGTGACCGGCACGCTCGAGCGCGGCAAGCGCGCGGACGTCGTCGTGTGGAGCGCCCACCCGTTTAGCGTGTACGCGCGGGCCGACCTGGTGTTCAACGGCGGCGAGCTGGTGTACGACCGCGCCGCCGGCCCGACCCCGACGGACTTCGAACTCGGCAACTCCGCGATCGATGGAGGTCAGAAATGATGCCCCCGCGCACTGTCGCGCACCGCTCGGCGCTGCGGCACGCGGCGCTCGTGGCCGCCGCGGCTGGTGCGGCCGTCGCGCCGGCGGCCGCGCGCGCCGACAGCGTCGTCATCCGCAACGCAACCGTGTACCCGCGCCCCGGCCAGCGGCTCGACGGCGCCACCATCGTGATCCGCGACGGCGTCGTCGCCGCGGTCGGGCGCGACGTGAAGGCGCCGGCCGGGGCGCGCGTGATCGACGCGACCGGCAAGGTCGTCACCGCCGGCTTCGTCGAGCCCTACTCGACCGTAGGCCTGGTCGAGGTGCCGGCGGTGCGCGAGACGGTCGAGGGCCGCCACCCCAACGAGGCGCTGCCGGACGACGACGAGATCCACGCCGCGTACCGCGTCACCGACGGCTACAACCCTGCGTCGGTCGCCATCCCGATCGCGCGAACCGGCGGCATCACCTCGGTCGTCGCCGTTCCGCGCGGCGGCCTGGTCGCCGGCGCGTCGGCGTGGATGTCGCTGGCCGACGCGGTCACCGTCGATGCGGTCACGGTGCGCCCGGTCGCCGCGTTGCATGCACAACTTGGCGAAGGCGCGCTCGGCGTCGCCCGCGGATCGCGCGGCGTCGCGGTCGAGCGACTGCGCGAACTGCTCGATGACGCCGCGGCCTACGGCCGCAACCGGCGCGCGTACGAGCGCAACCAGTCGCGCGCGTTCACCGCCGAGCGCCTCGACCTCGAGGCGCTGCAGCCGGTGCTGCGCGGCCGCACGCGGCTCGTGATCGTGGCCGATCGCGCATCGGACATCCTCGCGGCGGTGGCGCTGGCGCGCGAGTACAAGCTGTCGATCGCGATCGCGGGGGGGGCCGAGGCGTGGCGTGTCGCCGACCAGCTCGCCGCCGCGCGCGTGCCGGTCATCCTCGACCCGACCGCGAACCTGCCGGCTTCGTTCGACCGCATCTACGTGCGCGACGACGCACCGAAGTTGCTGCGCGACGCCGGCGTGGCGGTCGCGCTGTCGACGCTCGGCGACGCGGCCGGCGCGCGCACGCTGCGCCAACTGTGCGGAATCGCGGTGTCGTTCGGCATGGCGTGGGACGACGCGCTCGCGGCGGTGACGACCGTCCCGGCGGCCATCTACGGCGAGGCCGGCGGCGCCCGGCGCGGTACGATCGAGCGCGGCGCGGCGGCCGACCTGGTCGTGTGGTCGGGCGATCCGTTCGAGCTGTCGACCCGCGCCGAACACGTGTTCATCGGCGGCGTCGACCAGTCGTTGCGCACGCGGCAGACGCGGCTGCTGGAGCGCTATCGCACGCTGTAGGTACGCCGCAGCGCCGCCCCGCGCCATCCGCGCTACAATGGCGCAGGGGTGAAGTCGGAGCCGACGGACACGTCCGAGCGCACGCAGCCCGCCGGCGACGGCGCACAGTCGACCGACGCCACGGCGCCCGGCGGCGACGCGCGCCGCGAGCCCGCGCCGCCGGCCGGCGGCGACGACGCCGACACGCAGATCGCGTCGCCGGAGGCGCTGCGGCGCAGTCGCGAGATCGCCGCCGCGAGCGCGCAGGCGTCGGCCCTCGGATCGGCGCCGTCGGTCGCCGGCAGTGGACCGCTCACGGCGACGTCGCCGGTGGACGCGCTCAAACACGAGGAGGTCGAGCGCACCCGCCAGTTCTTGTTCATCGTGTATGCGTTTTGCGCCGGCATCCCGGCGTCGCTGCCGTTTCTGGGCGGCTCGCGGCCGCTCAAGTGGGTCCTGGCCGGCGCGTGCGCGTTCCTCGCCGTCAACGGGGCGCTGTTGCACCGCCGCCTGCGGCGTCCCGATGCGTACCCGCAGCGCCAGGTGACCTTCGTCGCCTTCACGGCGGTCATCGTGGCGTACACCGGCGTGTTCTATTGGGGCGTGTTCTCCGTTGCGCCCGCCATCATCGTGATGGGGCTGTACTTCTTTTCGCGCAGCGAGAGCCTCCGCGCGGCGCTCGCCGTCTATCTGATGTGTGCGGGATTCCAGGCGTCGCTGTCGGGCATGATCCTCGCGGGCGTCTTCGAGGATCCGGGACTGTTCCCGGTACCGGACCGGCCGCGCCACGAGCTGATCCTGGCGCAGGTGATCCTTCAGGGCATCTACCTGTCGACCTATCTGATCGCTCGCGCGACCCGGCAGACGACGCTGCGCGCGATCGATCGCCTGCAGACGGCGATGGTGCAGGTCGGCCAGCGCGAAGCGCTGGTCCAGGAACTCAAACACGAGCTGGACGAGGCGCGCCGCCACGAGGGCATGGGCCGCTACAGCGATCAGGTGCTCGGCGGCTACAAGCTCGGCCGGGTGCTCGGACGCGGCGCGATGGGCGAAGTGTACGAGGCGTTCCACGTCGACACCGACGAGCCGGCCGCCGTCAAGGTGCTCCACCCGAACGTGTTGGAGAACCCGAACCACGTGGCGCGGTTCTTCCGCGAGGCGAAGGCCGCCAGCGAGTTGGCGTCGCGACACGTCGTCCGCGTGCTCACCGTGAGCGACACGATGGAGTTGATCCCGTACGTGGTGATGGAGCGGCTCGAGGGACGCGACCTCGCCGACCATCTGCGCGAACGCCGCCGGCTGAGCATCCGCCACGTGGTCAAGCTGGTCGCCGAGGTCGGCTCCGTGCTCGACCGCGCGGCCCAGATCGGCATCGTCCACCGGGACATCAAGCCACAGAACCTGCTGCTGCACGAGCCGCCCGACGGCCCGCCGACGTGGAAGATTCTCGACTTCGGCGTGTCCAAGCTCGCCGGTCAGTCGGGCACGCTCACGCAGGGGCACGTCGTCGGCACGCCGGTCTACATGGCCCCGGAGCAGGCTCGGGGAGAGGACGTCGACGGCCGCGCCGATCTGTACGCGCTCGGCGCGGTCGCGTACCGGTGCCTCACCGGCCGGCCGCCGTTTACCGGCAAGGACGTGCCGGCCATTCTGTACGCCGTGGTCTACGACATGCCGCCGCGCCCCAGCGACGTCGCGCAGCTGCCGGCCGACGTCGACCTCGTGCTCGCGATCGCGATGGCCAAGCGCCCCCAGGATCGGTTCGAGACGGCGGCCGACTTCGCCGCGGCGCTGGCGCTGGCGGCCGAGGGGCGCGTCGACGACGCGCTGCGCGCGCGCGCGCAGGCGCTGCTCGCGCGCCACCCGTGGGGCCGCGTGTGACCGCCCAGCCGATGCGCCCGCCCGCGGCACGCGCGCTCGCGCGGACCGCGGCACGCGCGCTCGCGCGGACCGCGGACGTTGCGCTCGCGCGGACCACCAGCGACCGGACGGGCCGCCGGCGCCGGCCCCGGCACGTCGAAGCGGACCGGCGATGACGCGCGGCGACGAAACCGCGATCGAGGCGCCGGCCGCGCGACGCCGGCGGCGCAGCCGAGCGCCCGGCGGGCGCGCGGGCGACGGCGCGGTGACCGACGACACCGGCGCGGCGACGGGCGACACCGGCGCGGCGACCGGCGACACCGCCAGCCACGGCACGGCCGGCGGCGGCTCCGCCGGTGGGCCGGCCAGCGACCCCCGCGGCCCCGCCGTCCGGTCGCCGGCCGACGCGCTGCGGCTCGACGAGATCGCGCGCACGCGACGGCTGTTGCCGATGGTGCTCGGGCTGTGCGTCGCGGCCGCCGTCGCGTTGCCGTGGATCGGCGGCGACCCGCGCGCCAAAGCGCTGCTGTACGCCGGCGTCGTGCTGTCGTCGCTCAGTTCGTTGTGGCTGCACCGGATCACGCGCGATGACGCGCACGGCTATACCAACCTGACCGTCGCGGCAGCATGGCTGTCGCCCTCGCTCACCATCGTCGCCGCGATCCTGTACTTCGGACCGTTTTCGCCGGCGCCCATCCTCGCGGTGCTCGCCGTCTACCTGATCGGCCTCGGTCGCAGCCGTACCGTCGCCGCGACCGTCTACGGCCTGCTCGCGGCCGGCCAGGCCGGGCTGGCGGCGCTCGCCATCGCAAACCCGGACGGCGTCCACTCGCTGGTGCGCGCCGACTACCTCGGCCTCCGCGAGCAGATCATCGGCCAGGCGCTGGTGCAGGCGGTGCTCGCGGCGACGCTGTTTACCGCGCGGCTGTCGCGCCGCGCCGCCCTGCAGGCGTTCGAGGAACTCGACCGCGCCGTGCGTGCGATCGCGCAGCGCGACGCGCTAATCGACGAGGTGCGCGCCGACCTCGACCGCGCGATGCAGATCGGCGGCCGCGGCCGGTTCACCGGCCGCCGGGTCGGCTCGTTCCAACTCGGCGTCGTGATCGGCCGCGGCGCGATGGGCGAGGTCTACGAGGCGCGCCACGTGGACACGGGCGGCGAGGCGGCGGTCAAGCTGCTGCACCCGGCCGCCGCCGGCGACGACTTCGAGCAGCGGTTCCACCGCGAGGTCAAGGCCGCCGCCGCCGTCGCGTCGCCGCACATCGTGCGCGTCATCGAGGTGAGCCCGGAAGGTGCGGCGCTGCCGTACCTGGCGATGGAGCGCCTGCGCGGACAGGATCTGGCTCAGCTGCTGCGCGACCGCCGCAGACTCGGCAAGCGGGCGCTGGTCAAGCTCGCGCGCGAAGTGGGCGCCGGAATCGAGGCCGCCGGCAACGCCGGCATCGTCCACCGCGACATCAAGCCGCAGAACCTGTTCTTGCACCGGGGGGACGCTCCGCCCGACCCGCACGGTCGCGAGGGCACCTGGAAGATCCTCGACTTCGGCGTATCCAAAGTGTTCGGCGGCGACGGCACGCTCACGCACGGCCGCGTCGTCGGCACTCCCGTGTACATGGCGCCCGAGCAGGCGCAGGGAAAGGATGTCGACAGCCGCGCCGATCTGTACGCCCTCGCCGCGATCCTGTACCGCGCGCTCACCGGGGTTCCGCCGTTTCGCGGCAAGGACACGCCCGAGATCCTGTACCGCGTCGTGTACGACATGCCCCGCCGCCCGACCGCCATCGTCGACGTGCCCGCCGACGTCGACGCCTGGTTCGCGATCGCGCTCGCCAAGCATCCCGACGATCGCTTCTTCACCGCGGACGAACTGTGCGACGCGCTGGAGGCGGCGCTCGCGGGTGCGCTCGACGACGACTGGCGCGAGCGCGGCCGCCGACTGCTGAAAAAGGCGACCGCGTAAGCTGTTGCGCCTAGCCGCTGGCTGCGGTCGCGATCTGCGGGCGATCGTCGGCCTACGTGCTCGCGCCCTTCGGTTCCGTATGTGGATACGCGCCGTCGTGCGCTGCGGGCGTGCGCCGAACCTCGCCTCGCATCGCGCAACCTCGCTGGCGCGCCGATACGCAACAGCCTCCTCGCCGCCGCGGTCGCGCCGCGGTCGCGGTGTGGTGTGCGCGGGGAAGGTGCTACGGTCGAGCCCGATGCTCCGTGGCCGCCACGCCGCCGTCGCCCTCGTCGCTGCCGCCGCTGCGATCGCATGGGCGGGCGCCGCGCGGGCGGCGACGCCGCTGCCCACCCGCGACCCGGCCCGATCGGTCTACGACACCGCGGGCGTGCTGCGCCCGGAAACCCGCCGCGCGCTGGAGGCGCTCCACCGCGAGCTGTTCGCCAAGACGGGCGTCATGATCGTCACCGTCACGGTGCCGCGGCTCGTCGACGAGACGATCGAGCAGTTCGCGGTCCGCGTCGGCCAGACGTGGGGCGTCGGCCGCAAGGGCGAAGACCGCGGCATCGTCGTCGCGCTGTCGGTTGAGGACCGGCGCATCTTCATCGCCACCGGCTACGGCGTCGAAGGCTTCTTGCCCGACGGCCGCGTCGGCGCGCTGCTCGACGCGTACGTCGTACCGCATCTGCGGCGCGACGACTTCGATGGCGGCCTGGCGAATGCGAGCGCGGCGCTCGCACGGGTGGTCGCGCGCCACTTCGGCGTCGCGCTGGACGGGGCGATCGCCGTACGCGAGCCGCCCCGCAGACGGCTCACACCCGGCGAGATCGTGGTGATCGCGCTGCTGCTGGTGGCGCTCGGCTACGCGTTCGTCCGCCATCCGGTGCTGTTTTTGATGCTGCTGTCCGGCGGCGGCCACCGCGGCGGCGGCTTCGGCGGCGGCTTCGGCGGCGGCGGCGGCGGCGGCGGCTTCGGCGGCGGCGGCTTCGGCGGCGGCGGCGCGGGCCGCGGGTTCTGACCGCGCGGCCCGCGCCCGGTGGCACCGCCGTCGGCCGGCCCGCGGCGCGGCCGGCGACACGCCGGCACGACGCGGCCGCGGCGGCGCCGCGACGGACCGCCCGCGCGCCGCGGCGCCGGGTGTGCTACGACGCGATCGCCGGGTCGCACCATGACGTCTCCCCCGAGCATTCCGCCCACCGTCACGGCCTTCGTGGATCGCCTCGTGCGCGCCGCCGCCGACGGCCTCGACGCCGCGGTCCTGTACGGGCCGGCGGCCCACGGCGACGCGTACGCCGATCCGCACGCCGTGCACGTGCTGATCGTCGCGCGCGACCTCGAGCTGGCGACCCTCGCGCGGTTCGCCCGTCCGGTCGCGTGGTGGCGCCGGCGGGGCCACCCGACGCCGCGCATCGTGTCGCGCGCGCAGCTCGCGGCGATGGCCGACGTGTTCCCGATCGAGCTGCTGGACCTGGCGAGCCACCACGTCGTCCTGCACGGCCGCGACCCGCTGGCCCAGGTGCAGGTCGTGCCGGAGCACTTGCGGCTCCAGTGCGAACGCGAGCTGCGCGAAAAGATGATGCGCCTGCGCGAAGGCTACGTGGAGGCGGCCGGCGACAAGCGGGCCCTGCTCCGGCTGCTCGTGCACGCATACCCGGCGTTCGCCCTGGTCTGGCGCGGCTGCCTGCGCCTGTTCGGCGACGACGTGCCGCGCAGCGACCTCGACGTGGCCCGCGCGCTGTGCCGCCGGCTCGACCTGGATCCCGCGCCGCTCGAGGCGGTCGACGCCGCCGCACGCGGCCGCGCGCCGCGCGAGGTCGAGCCGTTGTTCGCCGACTGCTATGACTTGTTCGGCCGCATCGTGAAGCGAATCGACGACATCGTCCCCACCACACAGGAGCCATCATGAGCAAAGCTGCCCGCATCGCGATCGGGAGCGTCGTCCTGGCCGTCCTCATCGCCGGCGGCTGCGGCGTCGCCAAGTACAACGCGCTCGTGTCCGCGAACGAAGAGATCGACGCGGCGTGGGCGCAGGTCGAGAACGTGTTGCAGCGCCGGGCCGACCTCATCCCCAACCTCGTCAACACGGTCAAGGGCTACGCGGCGCACGAAAAGGACATCTTCTCCGCGGTCGCCGAGGCGCGCAGCAAGCTGCTGGCAGCCAAGGGCCCGGCCGATGCCGCCAGCGCGCACGCCCAGATGAGCTCGGCGCTCGGCCGGCTGCTGGCGATCGCCGAGCGGTACCCCGACCTGAAGGCCAGCGCGAATTTCACGCGCCTTCAGGACGAGCTGGCCGGCACCGAGAACCGCATCGCCGTCGAACGCCGCCGCTACAACGAGGCGGTCAAGCGCTACAACACGACGATCAAGCGGTTCCCGGGCAACCTGTTCGCGAGCCTGTTCGGGTTCGAGGCGCGCGAGTACTTCGAAGCCGAGGCGACCGCCAAGCAGGTTCCCAAGGTGGAGTTCTGACGCCGCCGGGCGGTGGCGCCGGCCTCGCCGCGCCGGTCGGTCCGCCCGCGCCTTGACAGGTCCCGGCCGCCGGGCTAACCCCACAGCCGACATGCGCTTTTGGCTCGCTTTCAGCTGCTTTTTCCGGCTGCTGTTCTTCATGAAGTTGCCGGCCGCGGCCGCCCGCTACTTGCCCGCGGACGCGCTGCCCAAGGGCTTGCCGGAGCCGGATGCGGACGCGCCCGCGGCGGCGGCCGAGCCCGCGGCGGCCGAGCCCGCGGCGGCCGAGCCCGCGGCGGCCGAGCCCGCGCAGCCGCGGCGCCCGCCGGCGAACGCGGCCGAGTTGCGCCGCGAGGGCGCGCTCGCGCTGCTCGGCCTGTTCCAGCGAGAAGGCCGCCTCGTCGACTTCTTGCAGGAAGCGATCGACGACTACGACGACGCCGACGTCGGCGCGGCCGCACGCGACATCCACCGCGGCTGCAAGAAGGCGCTCGACGACCACGTGCGCCTCGAGCCGATCATGCCCGGTAACGAAGACGACACCGTCACGATCAAGCCGGGCTTCGATCCGGGCGAGATCCGCCTGTCGGGCGACGTGTCCGGCGAGCCGCCGTTCACCGGCGTCCTCCGCCACCACGGCTGGCGCGCGGTCGAGGTCAACCTGCCGGTGCTCGGCGACCAGGTCGATCGGAGCGTGATCGCGCCGGCCGAGGTCGAAATCGGCTGACATGGCGGGCGCGCGCTACGTCGTCGGCATCGACCTGGGCACCACGAACTGCGCGGTCGCCTACGTCGACACGAAGCAGGGCGGCGACATCCGGCCGCTACCGATCCCGCAGGTCGTCGCACCCGGCGAGGTCGAGCCGCGGCCGACGCTGCCGTCGTTCCTGCTCCTGCCCGGGCCGCACGAGGTCCAGCGCGGCGCGCTGGCGCTGCCGTGGCGCGACGACCCGGGCTGGTGCGTCGGCGCGTTCGCGCGCGACCGGGGCGCCGAGCTGCCGCACCGACTGGTGGCGTCCGCCAAGTCGTGGCTGTGCAACGCCGAGGTCGACCTGACCGAGCCGATCCTGCCGTGGCGCTCGCAGGCGGCGCGCGACGAGGACGACGGCGACGGCGGCGAGCGCGTATCGCCGATCGAGGCGGCCGCGCGCTACCTCGGGCACATCCGCGCGGCGTGGGACCACGCGTTCCCGGACGCGCCGCTCGCCGAGCAGGACGTCCTGGTGACGGTGCCGGCGTCGTTCGATGCGGTCGCAACCGACTTGACCGCCCGCGCCGCGCGCCATGCCGGCCTCGGCGACGTGACCCTGCTCGAGGAGCCGCAGGCGGCGTTCTACGCGTGGCTGGCGGCGTCCGGGGATTCCTGGCGCGAGCGCCTGCACGCCGGCGACGTGGTCCTCGTCGTCGACATCGGCGGCGGCACCACCGACTTCTCTCTGATCGCGGTCGCCGACGACGGCGGTGCGCTCGCGCTCGAGCGCGTCGCGGTCGGCGACCACATCCTGCTCGGCGGCGACAACATCGACCTGGCGCTCGCGCACCTGGTCGCGCAGCGGCTCGGCGACAAGGGCCGCACGCTGTCGGCCAAACAGCGCGGCGCGCTCGTCCACGCCTGCCGCCGCGCCAAGGAGCAGCTGCTGGCCGACGGCGGCCCCGACGCCGTCCCGATCGCCGTACTCGGCGGCGGCTCGAAGCTGATCGGCGGCACCCTGCGGGCCGAACTCACCCGGGCCGACGTCGACGTGCTCGTCGTCGACGGCTTCTTCCCGCCCGCGGCGCTGGGCGACGCGCCGCGCGAGCGCACGCGCATGGGCCTCGGCGAGGTCGGCCTGCCCTACGCGGCCGACCCGGCGATCACGCGCCACCTGGCGCACTTCCTGGCGCGGCACGACCGCCGGCCGACCGCGATCCTGTTCAACGGCGGCGTCATGCAGAGCGGCCGGCTGCGCGCGCGCGTCACCGAGATCGCGAGCGGCTGGTTCGGCGGCGATCCGCTGCCGGCCCTCGCCGGCACGGACCTGGACCTCGCGGTGGCGCACGGCGCCGCGTACTACGGGCTCGTGCGCCGCGGCGACGGCGTGCGCATCCGCGGCGGCCTCGGCCGCACCTACTACATCGGCATCGAGACCGCCATGCCGGCGATTCCCGGGTTCGAGCCGCCCGTCCACGCGCTGTGCGTCGCGCCGTTCGGCCTCGAGGAGGGCTCGCGTGTGGACCTGCCCGACGAGCGGTTCGCGCTCGTCGTCGGCGAGCCCGCCGAGTTCCGCTTCTTCGCGTCGACCTCGCGAACAGACGACCGGCCCGGCCAGGTGGTCGAGGTCGACGGCGACATCGTGGAGCTCGCACCGATTCGCACTCGCCTCGACCCGGGCGACGGGCACGACGCGGGCGCGCGCGTGCCGGTGAGCCTGTCGGCGAACGTCACCGAGTTGGGCGCCCTCGAGCTGTGGTGCGTCGCCCGTGACGGCTCGGGCCGGTGGAAGCTCGAGTACAACGTGCGGGAGACCGAACGGTGAGCGACCGCCCGCGCTACATCATCGGCATCGACCTGGGCACGACCAACACCGCGGTCGCCTACGTCGACACGCGAGCGGCCGACCCGCGCGTGCGCGTGTTCGACGTGCCGCAGCTCGTCGCGCCCGGCCAGCTCGAGCCGCGCCGCCAACTGCCGTCGTTCGTGTACCTCGCCGGCGAGCACGATCTGTCGCCGGCGGAGACGGCGCTGCCGTGGGCTCCCGACCGGCGCCAGGTGGTCGGCGAACTGGCGCGCGCGCAGGGCGCGCGGGTCGCCAGCCGGATGGTCGCGTCGGCCAAGTCGTGGTTGTGCCACGGCGGCGTCGACCGCAACGCGCCGATTCTGCCGTGGGGCTCGGACTCGCCCGACAAGCTGTCGCCGGTGGCGGCGTCGGCGCTGGTCTTGCGCCACGTGCGCGAAGCGTGGGACCACGTTCATGCCGGCGAGCCGGACGCCGCGTTCATCGATCAGGAGATCGTCGTCACCGTCCCCGCGTCGTTCGACGAGGCGGCCCGCGAACTGACCGTGCGAGCGGCCGAGAGCGCCGGCATCTCGGACGCAATTCTGCTCGAGGAGCCGCAAGCCGCGTTCTACGCGTGGATCGAGTCGCATCCGGGCGACCTGCGCAAGCGCGCGCTGCAGCCGGGCGACCGCGTGCTGGTGTTCGACATCGGCGGCGGCACGACCGACTTCACGCTCATCGCGGTCGGCGACGGCGACGAACTCGAGCGCACCGCGGTCGGCGACCACCTGCTTCTCGGCGGCGACAACATCGACCTCACTCTCGCCAAACAGATCGAAGCGCGCATCGTCGAACGCCGCGGCAAGAAACTGGACGCGCTGCAGTGGCACGCGCTGGTGCACGCGTGCCGGCTCGCCAAGGAACGACTGCTCGGCGACGACTCCGTCGACCGCGTTCCGATCGCGGTGGCCGGACGCGGCTCCAAGCTGATCGGCGGCACGATCAAAGAGGAGATCGACCGGTCGCAGCTCGAGGCGACCGTGCTCGACGGCTTCTTCCCGCTGGTGGATGCGGGCGCGGTGCCGGTGCGCGCGCGCGGCGGCTTGCAGGAGTTCGGCCTGCCGTACGCGGCCGACCCGGCCGTCACCCGCCATCTGGCGCACTTTCTCGCGCGCCACGGCACCGGCCAGGTCGATGCAGTGCTGTTCAACGGCGGCGCGATGACGCCGGCGTCCCTGCGGCGCCGCGTGCTCGCGCAGATCGAGCGCTGGCAGCCCGACGCCGGCGCGCCGCGCGAACTCGCCAACGACGTGCCGGAGCTGGCGGTCGCCAAAGGCGCGGCGTACTACGGCCTGGTGCGGCGCGGGCTCGGCGCGCGCATCCGCGGCGGCACGCCGCGGTCGTTCTACGTCGGAGTCGGAGCCGCCGCCGGCGCCGCCGACGACGGCCCGATGGCGGTGTGCCTGGCGCCGCGCGGGCTCGACGAAGGCGCCACCGTGGAGTTGCCGCGCGACTTCACGCTCACGACCAACCGGCCCGTGAGCTTCAAGCTGTACTCGTCGACCACCCGCCGAGACGAGCCGGGCGCCATCGTGCGCGCGGGCGACGGCGATCCGGATAGGACCGACGACGACAGCGACCTGCTCGAGCTGCCGCCGATCGTCACCGTGTTGCGCGCGCCGGGCCGGTCGACCGCGCACGTGCGGTTGCAGGTTCACGTGACCGCGCTCGGCACCCTCGAGCTGTGGTGCGTCGAACACACGCCTCCGGCCGGCAAGGAGCCGGAGCGCTGGCGGCTGTCGTTCGACATGCGGTCCGGCGGTGCGGCGCGGCGCGACGACGCGCCGGCCGGCGAGATCGACGACGCCACGCGCGACGCGCAGGCGTTCGTTCGGCGCGTGTTCCGCGGCGAGGACGACGTCAAGCCCGCGCAGCTGATGCGCGCCCTCGAAAAGCGGCTCGACCTGCGCCGCGACGAGTGGAGCCTCACCGTGTCCCGCGCGCTGTTCGACGCCGCGCTCGACGTCGAGGGCGCGCGCGAGCGGTCCGCGGAGGTCGAGGCGCGGTGGCTGAACCTGTGCGGGTTCACGTTGCGGCCCGGCCACGGCGCGCCGCTCGACGACTGGCGCTGCAAGCAGATGTGGCGCGTGTTCAACGAGGGGCTGGTGCACGACCGCGCCGAGCAGTGCCGGCTCGCCTGGTGGATCGCGTGGCGGCGGATCGCCGGCGGCCTCACCAAAGGCCAGCAGGAGCAGATCTACGACCGGCTGGCGCAGCTGTTTCTGCCCGGGCCGAAACAGAAGGCCAAGTGGCACAAGGTCAAGCCGACCAAGCAGGAGGCCGCCGAGATGTGGCGCGTACTCGCCAACCTCGAGCGCATCGACGCCGACCGCAAGGCCGCGCTCGGCGACGAGCTCGTCGACCGGCTGCAGAGCCGGAAGGCGCGGTCGGAGGCGACCTACTTTTGGGCTCTCGGCCGCATCGGCAACCGCGCGCCGCTGTACGGGCCGCTCAACGCGGTCGTGCCCGCGGCGCGCGTCGAACGCTGGATCGAGCGCCTGCTCGAGGTCGACTGGCCGGCGCCGGAGCTGGCGGCGTTTCCGCTCGCGCAGCTCGGCCGCCGCACCGGCGATCGGGCGCGCGACATCGACCCGGCGCTGCGCGAACGGCTCGCGGCGCGGCTCGAAGCGGCCCCCAACGGCGAGCGGTGCGCGCGGCTGGTCCGCGAGGTCGTGTCGCTCGAAGCGCGCGAGGAGCGCGTGGCGCTCGGCGACTCGCTGCCACCGGGCCTGCGGCTCGTCGCCGACGACGCCGCGTAGCGCGCCGCGGGACGTCGCCCGGCGGCCCGCGACCGCCCCGCGCCGGTCGCGGGCGGCGTCGCGCGGCGGCCGCGACCGCCGGTCGGCGGCCACACGCGCGCGCCCGGCTCCGCCGCGGTCACGCGAGCCGCAGATACGCGCCCTGCCCCGTCACCGGGATGATCCCGCGCGGGTTGAGAGACCGGTGGCACAGGTAGTAGTGCCGCTTGATGTGATCGAAGTCCACCGTGTCGGCCACGCCCGGCAGGCGGTACATCCGCACCGTGTGCGAAAGCAGGTTTGGATAGTCGACCAGGCGCTTGCGACTGCACTTGAAGTGGATGTTGTAGACCGCGTCGAAGCGCACGAGCGTGGGAAACAGCCGGATGTCCGCCTCGGTCAGCGCGTCGCCGACGAGCCACGTCCGGCCGGCGAGCGTCGCGTCGAGTTCGTCCAGCGCCGCGAACAGCGCGGCCTCCGCCTCGTCGTAGGCCGCCTGGGTGCCGGCAAACCCGCACTTGTACACGCCGTTGTTGACGGCCTCGTACACCCGGGCGTTGATGGCGTCGATGTCGGCGCGGTGCGGCTCGGGAACCAGGTCGCGCGGCGTGCGCGCGAGCGGCGCAAACGCCGTGTGCAGCAGGCGCAAGATCTCGGCCGACTCGTTGTTCACGATCGTGTCGCGCTCTCGGTCCCACAACACCGGCACCGTCACCCGACCCGTGAAATCGGCGCGCGCGCGCACGTACAACTCCCACAGGTAGCGCGCGCCGTGGAGCCGGTCCGGATAGCGGTCGGAGAACTGCCAGCCGTTGTCTTGCCACACCGGCTCGACGATCGACACGTCGATGGCGTGTTCGAGGCCCAGCAGCGCGCGCGCCACGAGCGTCCGATGCGCCCACGGGCACGCCAGCGACACGTACAGGTGGTAGCGCCCCGCGACCGGCTCGACGTGCATGTCGCGAAACTGCGACGCGGCCCGGTCGAAGCGACCGTCGGCGTCCCGCGGAAAGTCGGCATCGGCGGTCCACACGCCGCGAACGAGCTGTCCCATCTCGACAGGATACCGCGCAGTCACCCCGCGGTCGCGAACGCGGCCGCCGTCGCGCGCGGACGCGCCGGCGGCACCGGGGCGACATCCGCTGGCGCGAAGCGGCTCGATGCCCGCCGGCCGACCGCGGCCGCAGCCGCTGGCGAGGCTAGCTCGGCATGCCGACCTGGACGGCGACCAGCGTGATGTCCTCGCGCACCGGCCGGTCGCCGCAGTGGACCCGCACGTCGTCCAAAATCGCCGCACACAGCTCGGCCGGGTCGGCCGCCGCGCCGCGCGCGCGCAACACCCGCTGCAGCCGGCGGTCGCCGTAGCGTTCGCCGCGCTCGCTCTCGGACTCGACCAGCGCGTCGGTGAAAAGGACGATCGTGTCGCCTCCCGCCAGCGGCATGCGGCCGACGGCGATGCGCGGTTCGGGCTCGATGCCGAGCGGCGTGCCGCGCGACACGAGCGCGCGCAGCCCGGACGGGCCGCACACGTACGGAAACGGATGGCCGGCGTTGGCAAACGACACGCTCGGACCCTCTGGATCGATGAGGGCGGCGAAGCACGACATCAAGTAACGGGTCCGGCCGACCGACAACACCGCGCGATTGAGAATCTGCATCAAGTCGAACAGGCCGAAACTCGCGCCGAGCAGTTGCTGCGCCGCCTCGCACGCCCCCTCGACCGTCGCGGTGACCAGCGCCGCGGGCACGCCGTGTCCGGTGGTATCGCCCACCAGAACCAGAGTGCGCCCGTCGGCCAACTCGGCCGCCGCCCACCAGTCGCCGCCGAACTGCCCCGCCGGTAGATAGTGCGCGACGACGCGACACGCCCCCACGGCGCGCTCGGTGACGCCCGCGCTGCGCGCGCGCTGGACCGCGGCGGCGACCTCGACCTCGCGCGCGTCCTCGGCGCGCTGCGTGGCCTCGCGGTACAGTCGCAGCCACGTGAGCGCGCGCGCCGCCGAATCCTGTAGCCGCGCCATCGCGTCCAGTTCGCTGTCGAGCAGAGGACGGCCGTCGGCGCGCGGTCCCGTCGCGATCACGCCCACCAGCGTGTCGCGATCGAGGAGCGGCAGCACGACGGCTGCGTCCAGAGCAGCAAACAGCGCCTCGATTGGCGCCCGCAAGCCGCCGAGGCGCTCCACCCCGAGACGATCGCGCGCGAGCGGAGCACGGTTCACGTGCAGCCACGCGCGCACGCGGGCGTCGAGAGCGCGGCCGAGCAGTTCGTCGCCGGCCGGCAGCACCCGCGCACGCTGGAGCCCGAGCGCGCCCTCGAGCACGTCGCGCACGGCGTCTTGCAGCGGCTCGATCGCGGTGACCGCGGTACAGCGCTCGTCGAATGCGTCGAGGGCACGCTCGACCACCGCGCCGACGCGGTCCCGGCGGCGGGCGGCGCGCCGCCGAATCGCGCCGACCGCGGCGTGTCCGGCGATCATCGCGACGACGACCGCGGCGGTGGCCAGCGCGCGCGGCGCTCCGGCCACCGCCCACGCCACGCCGCCGATCGCGACGACGATCGCGAGTTCCCACGGCGTGGCGTCGTCGCGCCCGCGCTTGCGGATGACGTCGATGCGGTGCACCGTCGCCACGAGCAGGCCGGTCGCCGCGAGCGCCGGGATCCACGCGAGCGGGACGCTGCCGACGCCGTGCGCCAGCAGCAGGTCGACGCTGCCGCCGACGATCAGACCGGTGACGGCGGCGAACCGCAGATAGCGGCGGCGCGCGTACGCACCGCCGGCCGTGCGCGCCCGACGCGCCGCCGCGATCGCACCGGCGCCACTCCAGCCGACCAAATTGGCGAGATGCACCTCCAGCAGCGGCCCGGCGACCGCGTTCCACAAGCCGGCGTCGGTGCGCCACACTCCCGCCACGACCCAGTCCGTGGCCAGCGTCACCACCGCGCTCGCTGTCGCGATCGCCGCCGCCGCACCGATGAGCTTGCGAAACGCATGCAGCTGCACCTGTTCTCCCTGCAGCAGGGTGAACACGGCCGGTCCGATCAGCGCCAGCGGCGCGATCATCCAGCGATACCAGCGCGCCGCGAGCGCCGGGTCCACGCAGCTCGCCGCGGCCGCCTGCGCCGCGGCGTACACCGTGCCGGCAGCCACTGCCGCGATGAACGCCATGCGCATGACCGGGTCGCCGCGGGTAAACAGCCCGTACCCCAACAGCAGCAACAGCAGCGCCGCCACCACGAGGTACGGCACGCTCACCCAGTGCAGCGCGTAGTTTGCGGGCTCGAACAGCCCCACCGAGCCATGCTACCACCCGTCGCGACCGCGGCGTCAGCCGACGCCGCGCGCCGCACGGCACGGCGGCCGGCCGCCGACGAGCCCCCGAACCGTCGCGACCGCGACGTCAGTTGACGAGGTACTCGGCGCGCAGCTCATAGAGGTTGTACGCGCACGCTCCCGCGCAGTCGCCGCCTCCGGCGAGCTGGACCGACACGGTGTAGGCCGCCGGTCCCTTCGGCAGTTCGGCGCACACTCGTTCGGTGCCGGTGAAGTCCGGATCGGGTGTGCAGAGCTGCGCGGTCGTGACGATCTCGCCCGCTGCATCGCGCACCTGCACCGACAGCGGCGCCATCGCGATCGGGAATCGCGCCGACACGAGCAGGCGCGCGCCCGGTGCGAGACACTCGTCCAACTTGAATGCGTACACGTCGACGTCGCCGGACCGCGCGATGCAGCCGTTGGTGACCGCGCCGGCGCCGCCGCACGCCAGCCGGCCGAGCGGCGTCGCAGCGTCCGCGTCCTCGTTCGGCTCATCGGCCTCGGTTCCCTCGGGACACGCGAACGGCCGCACGGCCGCCGGTCGCTCGCACGTGTACGTGAGCGGGTCGCAGGACAGGTCCGGCGGGCACAGCATCTCGGGTCCGCAAAAATACGTGCCCGGACCGATCTCCGGCTCGCACGCGGCCATCGCGACCGCAGCCACCCACGCCCAGCGCCGCATCAAAATGTCCACGACGCCCCCGCCACTGCACCGCCCGGCACCGGCGTCCACCACGTCTGTCGCCCGGCCTCCTCCGCATCGTCGGCGTACGACCGTTCGACCGGGTCCGGGCTGGTCCAGATGAAGTACGCCACCGTCCCGACCAGCAGCACCCCGCCGGTCGCGTACATCGCGATGGCCCGCGTTCGGTTGTCCAGCGCGTCGCGCCGCCGCCGGTCGACCTCGTCGGTATACACGAGGCCGCTGTGGTCGCCGGAGAACCGGCTCACCTCGTCGGACGCCCGCTTGGACTCGAGGTGGAAGTACAGCCCCAGTCCACCGGCCGCCAGCGTGGCGCCCGCGAGCGACGCGAGGACGATCTTCTGGCCGCGCGTGCGGGGCGGCTCGACCCAGTACGTGAGCGGCTTCTGGCCCTGCTCGGAGAAATAATCGAGGGACGTCCTGTCGCCGCCGCCCGCCGGACCGGCGTCCTCGGCCCGCGCCGGCGCGGTCACCAACGCGCCGGCGACCGCGAGCCCGACCGCCGCGCGATGCGAACGAAACCGCCGATGGGTCGCCATGGCGGCATCCTGCTTTGGCGCGCGCACGCCGTCAACCCGTGCGCCGGCGCGGTGAGATCGTGTCAGGCGGCGCGAAGACGCAAGGCACGCCGCCCGCACTCAGAAGTACCAGCGAAAGCCGATGGCGCCGTCTACGCCGAGGTCGACGTCGTGCACGAGCTGCAGATCGAGCGCCAGCTCGAAATACACTTGCAGCGGCGCTCGGCGGAAGTCGAGCGCGATGCCGAACGGCATCCGGCCCCCGACGTGAATGTCGCCGTCGTGGCCGGCGTGGTCGTGCTCCGCGATCCACGGGCCGACGCCGGTGTAGATCGGCACGTCGACCGCGGACCCGCGCACCAGTTCGGCCAAGTAGAACTTCCAGATGAGGTGGACGTACACGTCCGAGTCGTCGAACGTGTCGAGCCCGACCGCGAGTTCGATCGCGTGGCCGAACCCCGGGCGCCTGCGGTGGTACTCGAGCGTCACGCCCGTCGGATCGCCGACGACGAGGCCCAGGCCGAGCGACCCGCCGGCGCGACGCTGAGCGCGCGCGGACGACGGAACCGCGAGCGCGACGGCGACGGCGGCGGCGGCGAACCAACGACCGGAGGACACCGTGAGTGGACGCGAAACGGCGCGCATTGTGGCGGCCATGCTATCGCACAACGGCGCCGCCGTGGTATCTGAGCGCCGCGGCACGCTCGCCACCGCCGGTCGCGGCGCCGGGACGTCCGCCCGTACTCGCCATGACGATCACTGACGACATCCGTAGCCGACTCGACGTTCACGACGGCCCGCGCGCCGCTCGCATTCTCGACGACGTGCTCGCGCGCTGCCGCGCCGGCGCTCCCGACGGCCTCGTCGTGTTCGACCTCGACTCCACGTTGCTCAACAACCGCCCGCGCCAGGCCCGCATCTTGCGCGAATTCGGCGTCGACCGCGGCATCCCGGAGCTTGCGCAGTCGAGGCCCGAGCACTGGACCGGCTGGGAGTTCGAGCCGGCGATGCGAGCCGCCGGCCTGCCGGACGATCGCATCGCGCAGATCGCCGCCGACTTCAAGGCGTTTTGGCGCGACCGGTTCTTCACCAGCGCCTACTGCCGCGACGACGTCCCGATCCCGGGCGCGCCGCGGTTCGTCCGCGCCGTCGCCGACACGGGCGCGCGCGTGTGCTACGTCACCGGCCGCCACGAAGCGATGCGCGAGGGCACGATCGAGTCGTTCCGCAACGGCGGCTTCCTGCTGCCCGACGGGGACCGCGTACAGCTCATCATGAAACCGACGCTCGACGAAAGCGACGACACGTTCAAAGCCGAAGCGCACGCCGCGCTGCGCGCGCTCGGTCCCGTCGTCGCCGTGTTCGACAACGAGCCGACACACATCAACGACTACCGCGACGCGTTCCCCGACGCGATGCACGTCCATTTGGCGACCGACTGCTCGCCGCGGCCGGTCTACGTGGCGAAGGGAATCCCGTCGATCCCGGACTTCTCGGCATTCGCCGCCTGACGCCGGCACATCACCCCGCGGCGGCCTCCGCCGCCACTTCGGCGGCGCGACGGCGCTCGGCGCGCGCCAACAGGTGCACCGCGCCGAGCACGAAGCCGAGCGCGAGCCAGTCGCGCAAGTGCACCGCGCGGCCGCCGAACGCCCACCAGATCAGCGTGGCGGTCGTCCCCGCGACCAGCGACGTGAGGCGGTTGACGAGCCCGGCGAACGTCGCCGTGCGCCCCTTGAACAGAAACAGGAACACGCTGAAGAACGCCGACGCGCCGAATACGAGACCGGACGCGGTGGCCCATTGCCACCGAGGCGCAGGGTCGGTGAACGCGCGGCGAACGGCGTCGACCCGCGGGTCGTCGACGTAGCTCACCAGGAGCACGGTCGCGAAGATCATCGCCCCCGTCGCCGCGAACTGTTCGAGCGCGAAGAAGCCCTTGTTGTCGAGCTTGACTCCCTTGGCGCGCGTATTCTTGTAGTAGTTCATCAGGTAGATGCGCACCGCGTACGCACCGATGTAGCTGCAAAAGATCACCAGCGCCGCCGGGTTGGTCAGAAAGTCGAACGCGCCCGGCTCGAGCACGCCGTACGCGATGTGGACGCCGACGGCGCCGAGGGCGAGCACGACCGCGAGGTTCTCCTCGGGGTACACGCGCTTGTGCAGGATGCCCTGGCGGATCTGAATGGCGTCGACCGCGCGGCTGGCGACGATCACGCTGCCGCGCATCATGGTCATCGCCACCATCACGGTGATCGGCAACGTGTACATGAGCGTCGTCGTCGGGATGACGACGGCCGTGCACACGCCGGACGGAATGATGTAGGCGAGTTCGCTCGGCCACCGGACGCCGAGCCAGGTGACCGGGCGGTTGGACTGCATGCGATACCAGCGCAATCCGACCACCACCGGAAACACGGCCGCGCTGCCGCCGACGGTGGAGTACACGAGATATTGCATGTCCTCCATCCCCGTCGACAGGAAGTACTTCACCGAGATCGCGGTCACGACGTAACACGCGAAGTACCCGGCGCACAGCTGGACGAGCTGCGCGGTGCTGCCCTCGGTCGCTCGTTTCACGGCGAAGCGATCCTTGTACCACCGGCGCACCGGCGAGCGCAAAATCCGAATCGAATCGGCCGGCGGCCCGTCCAGACCGGAGCGACCGGCGTCACTCGTCCGCGTCCACCGATGCGCGCAGCCGCTCGATCGCGGCCTCCTGCCGCAACAGCGCGGCGCGGTCGGCGGCCGCGCGGGCGACTGCGGCGAGCGCGACGATGCGCGCCGCGGCGCACGCCACGTCGGTCGCCGCCTCGGCGACCAGCAGCTCTTCGGACGGGTCGCGCAGCGCGCGTTGCGCCGCCGCGAGCAGCCGCTCGCACACTTCGTCGCACTCGACGAGCAATTCGTGTTCGTCGTCACCCCACGCCAGCCGCCGGGACAGCGCGTCGTGCAGGCCGAGGTCCAACCCCGGATCGGTGTGCTCGTACGACGCAAGCCGGCGCAAGGTGGCGTCGAACACCTCGGCGCCGAGCGCGGACTCGCCGCGCTCCGCGATGTCGAGCACTTCGTCGCGCAACACCGCGACCCGCTCGGCCAGCCCCGCCGTCACCGCCGGCCTCCCGGTGGCGCCCATCCGGGCTGCGTATCGTCCGACCGCGGGCGCGAAGTCTGCCGCACCAACGTGCGCCGCAGGGAAGCCGCGCGGTCGATCGCCTCGCGCAACGCATCGGCGATCGGTCGCCCGGTATCGACGACGAGGTGCGCCACGCCCATCGCGATGCGCCGGTGCGCCACCGCCACGCGGCGCAGCGCCGCCGCCCGCGCCGCCGGCGTCGCGGACGCCCGCGCGAGCGCGCCGAAGTGCGCGGCGCGGGCGCGGTCGAGCGCGTCGAGCAGCGGGGCGACCGCCGGCTCGCCCGCCGCCGCGGCGCCGAGCAGTTCGCGCGCGGCGAGCAGGCCGTCGAGCGCGCCGCCTCGCTCGCGCGCCGCCGCGTGCGCGCGGTCGATCACGCCGGTCGCGATCGCGCCGACGCGCGGCCGCTGGCTGTCGGCGGCCGCCTCACGTGCCGGGCCAAGGGCAGCGTCCAGACAGGCGGCGACGTCGGGCGGCGGCGGATCGGAACGCGGCACGTCGACCGGGACCGTGACCGTCTCGGTGATCGCGGCGGCGCGCGCACGGGCGGCCTCCGCGTCGGCGAGTTCGCGCTCGACCTCGCGCAGCCGGCGCGCGATCACGTGGCCGACGGCGATGTCCGCCACGACGAGCGCGCGCGGCACGGCCGCGGCGAGCAGCGCGCCGGTGAGCGGATCGTCCGCGCGAATGGCCGCGACGACGCGCGCGGCCGCCTCGCCGAGCGCGTCGAGCAGCGCCCGCAGCGCGCCGAAGTCGCCCCCCTGGTCGAACCAGCCGGCCGCGAGATTCTCGGCGTAGGTCCACACATGGATGCCGGTCGTCTGCTCGAGGTCGCGGTATACCGCCTCGCACAGGTTGCCCGCGACGATGTCGATCGCCTCGCCCTCGCTCAACACCGCGCACACGGGCGACTGCGCCACGCCCAGTTCGCGGGCGGCCGCGAGGAACACGTCGCGGCGATCCCACCACGCCGCCGCGCCGGTCGTGCGGACGATCTGCGTGCGCCGCGGCACCGCGCGCTGCCCGGCGTCGACCACGACGGCGGTCACGTTGTCGCCGCCGCCCCCCTTGAGCGCGAGCGAGACCAGCTCGCGCGCGATCTGCTCCGGGTCGAGCGACGCGCCCATCGCCGCCGCGATCGCGTGCTCGGACGCGTAGCCGGTCAGACCGTCGCTGCACAGAAGCAGCCGATCGCCGGGCCGCAGCTCGAGTTCGCAGAAATCGGGCCGCACGTCGGGGGACGCGCCGAGGTTGCGCGACAACACCGATCGGTACGGGT
The DNA here is from genome assembly GCA_003696105.1 of Deltaproteobacteria bacterium. NCBI lineage: Bacteria > Pseudomonadati > Myxococcota > Myxococcia > Deltaproteobacteria bacterium. The sequence goes on from RFGE01000153.1 coordinate 25,814, forward strand.
GGGTTCGCGCCTCCTCCTCCGTGATCGCGCCGCGCGACAGCAGCTCGGCGACGATCGTGTGGTCGGCCGTGAGTTGCTGCAGGCGGCCGTCGCGCCACAGGTAGGCGCGGCTGTCGCCGACGTGGGCGATCAGCACCCGGTCGCGCGCGAGCGAGCGGCACACGACCGCCGTGGTGCCCATGCCGCGGCGCGCGCCGCGGCGCGCCGCCTCCGCGCGTACCGCCTCCGACGCGCGCCGCAGCGCGTCCGCCAGAAGCTCGCGCGGGTCGGCGTTGGGCGCCGCGGACGCCACGACGTCGCGCACGGCGTCGCGCGCGAGCGCCGACGCGACCTCGCCGGCGAGGTGACCGCCCATGCCGTCGAACACGCCGTAGAGGCCGATGTCCGGTGCGACGAGGTAGCAATCCTCGTTCGTGTCGCGCACGTTGCCGGCGTGGGTCGCGCCGCCCGCCCGCAGTCCCGCTTCCGCCACCGCGCGCTCGGTCACACCCCCTCCTGGCGCAGCGCGCGAAGCTGCGCCGACCGCGCGGCGAGCTGGTCGGCCAGGCCGGCGACCAGCCAGCGCGCCGCCAGCGCGCTGGCGCCGTGCACCGCCGCGAGGAAGTCCGCGATCTCGCCCGGCGCCGCCTCCTTCTGGGCGACTCGCGCCGCGGCGTCGCCGACCGCCACGACCGCGTGGACCACGTTCTCGCGGGCAAACCCCTCCCCCTCGCGCAACGCCGCCCACCGCGCGACGACCTGGCGGTAGCGGTCCGCGTCGCCGGTGCGCAGGTAGGCCGCCATCTCGTCCACCAGTACTCCAATCTGGTCGCGGACGGCCGCGTCGGACACGCGCGCATAGGCCCGGTCGACGCTGCCGCGGATGGCGAGGAAGCGGTCGACGACTGCATCCCGCAGGGACTCGAGCGTCTGGGCCTGTTCCAGCCCCATCGCGGCTATGGTATCACTGCGGCCTGGCCCGTGCGCCCGTGCTAGGCTGTCCGCGGCAGGGGCGGAGGAACGACATGGCTGGGGGACGCATCCTCGTCGTAGACGATGACAACGCACTGCGCGCGTCGATCACGCGCATCCTCGAGGAGGAGGGGTACACGGTCGAGACGGCGCCGGACGGAGCGACCGCACTGCAGATCGTGGAGGAGGATCCGCCGGACGCGATCCTGCTCGACGTCATGATGCCCGGCATGAACGGGCGTCAGTTCCTGCGCGAGCTGCGCCGCGCGAAGCACACGCCGAAGATCCCGGTCGTCGTCATGACCGCTTTGCAGGGCCTGTCGGACCGCGCCCTCGAGTACGGCGCCGACGACCTGGTCGAAAAGCCGTTCGACGTCGACGAGTTGCTCAACAAGGTCGCTCTCGCGCTGTTTCGCTCGGGCGAGTACGACACGATCACGGACCGGCCGCCGCTGCCGCGCCGCAACCCGGCGAGCACCGCCGCGCCGCCGGCGCGCGCGCCGGCGCGGACCGGCGTCATCTTGCTCATCGACGACGACACGCAGTCGCTGGCGCGGCTCGACGCCGAACTCGGCGCGCACGGCTACACCGTCGTGTCCCTGTCGCGCCCCACCGCCGACCTCGCGCGGCTCGCGCGCGTCCTGGAGCCGCGCGCCATCGCGATCGCGCTGCGCGGAACCGGCAAGCAGGCGCTCGCGGCCCTGCGCACGCTGCGCGGCGAGCCGGCGCTGTCGACCGTCCCGGCGCTCGTGTTCGCCGACGCGCGCGACGCAATCGACCCGCACCGCGCCGAACTCGACGAACTGGGCGCGCGCGCCGTCAGCCCGCCGTCCGCGCTCGTCGCGCAACTGTCGACGTGACAGCCCGCCCGCGTCCCCGGCACAATGCGGGCTACCATGTTCGAAGCCGCCGTGTTCGCGCAGCGGCGCCAGCGCCTGATGGACGCCATCGGGCCCGACGCCGTCGCCGTGTTCCATTCGCCGCCGGAGGCGATCCGCAACGGAGATGCGCACTACCGCTACCGCCAATCGTCGGACCTGTTGTACCTGACCGGCTTCACCGAGCCCGAAGCGACGCTCGTGCTGCGCCCGGGCGCAGCCAAACATCGGGTGGTGATGTTCGTCCGGCCGCGCGACAAGGAGCGCGAAACGTGGGACGGCCGCCGCGCGGGCGTCGACGGCGCCGTCGACCGGTTCGGCGCCGACGTCGCGTACCCGTGCGGCGAGTTGGCCGACAAGCTGCCCGACCTGCTGAGCGCCGAAGCGCTGTACTACAGCCTCGGCAGCGATCCCGCGTTCGACCGGACGATCGCGTCGGCGATCGACCAGCTTCGCCGGCGCGAGCGCCGCGGCGTGCGCCCGCCCGCACGGGTCGTGGACCCGCGCGAGGTCCTGCACGAGATGCGCCTGATCAAGACGCCCGAGGAGATCGCCGTGCTCGAGCGGGCGGCGGCGATCTCGGTGGAGGCGCACACCGCGGCGATGGCCGCCGCCGCTCCGGGGACGTGGGAGTACGAGCTCGAAGCGCTGGTGGACTACACGTTTCGCCGGCGCGGCGGCGTCGGCCCCGGGTACACCACGATCGTCGGCGGCGGCGCCAACGCGACCATCTTGCACTACGTCGAAAACGACGCGCAGCTGCGCGCGGGCGACCTCGTGCTGATCGACGCCGGCTGCGAGTACGGGTTCTACACGGCGGACATCACCCGGACGTTTCCGGTCGACGGCAGATTCCGCGGGCCACAGCGCGACGCCTACGAGGTGGTGTTGGCGGCCCAGCGCGAGGCGATCGCGCACGTGCGCCCGGGCGCGACGCTCGACGACATCCACGCCGCCGCCGTGCGCGTGCTCACCGAAGGCATGGTCGACCTCGGCCTGCTGCCCGGACCGGCCGAGGCGCGCGTAGCGGACGGCGCGTACAAAACGTTCTACATGCACCGAACGTCCCACTGGCTCGGCATGGACGTCCACGACGTGGGCGCGTACAACCGCGGTGGCAAACCGCGGCCGCTGGCGCCGGGCATGGTGCTCACCGTGGAACCGGGCCTCTACGTCGCGGAGGACGCAGACGGTGTGCCCGACGCGCTGCGCGGCATCGGCATCCGGATCGAGGACGACGTGCTCGTGACCGACGACGGCTGTCGCAACCTGACCGAGGCGGCCCCGTCGGCGATCGCGGACGTCGAGGCAGCCTGCCGCGCGGCGGCGCCGGCGGCGATGCGATAGCGGCGCTCGCGATCGCCTCTGGCGGGGGGGCAGTCCCCGGCCGCACCGACGAAGTCCCACGGAGGCGCGGCGGTCGGGCCGCCACTTGCGTTCGCGCGCGCTGCGATTTCGGTCACCTGCACCGGGTAAGAACCTTCGTTTTCGGCCCCGAAGGCTGGCACGGGACGTGGATTACATCCGCACACCCCGATTCCAGCCCCCGGAGGTTCCCTTGAACAATCGCGCCGTCGCCGCCCTGCTGTCCGCCGGACTTTTCATCCCCGCAGCCGCCTGCCAGGACGAATTGGCGAGCGAGCCCCTGCCCGAGGTCCGCGAAATCGTCGGCACGCCGGCGCTCGCGGACGAGATGCCTCGCGGCGTCTACAGCGTGATCGATGCGGACGCGGTGCTCGCCGAGCCGACCGATCCGGAGGTCGGCATGCTGTACGCCGGCCAGGTGATCATCTACATGAACCGCTACGGCGGCACCTACACGCCCGGCATCAACGACTCGCGGAACAACCGCTCGTCCGTGCCGAGCCAGACCGCGACGATCCCGCCGTGGAACGTGAGCGACGCGGGCTGGCAGCAGGTGATGGACTGCGTGCGCGACCTGTGGTCGCCGTTCAACGTGGTGATCACCGACGTCGACCCGGGCAACGTGCCGCACCTCGAATCGGTCGTCGCGGGGCACCCGAACGACCTCGGCCTGCCGAACGGCGTCGGCGGCGTGTCGCCGTTCACCAGCGACTGTTCGACCATCAACAACTCGGTCGTCTACACGTTCGCCGAAGTGTTCGGCAACAACTACCGGGTCGTGTGCGAGGTCGTCGCGCAAGAGGTCGCCCATTCGTTCGGCCTCGACCACGAGTACCTGTGCGAGGATCCGATGACCTATCTGGGCGGCTGCGGCGCCAAGACGTTCCAGAACGTCGACGCGCCGTGCGGCGAGGACGGCCCGCGCACCTGCGCATGTGGCCAACAGACGCAAAACTCGGTGCAGATGCTGCTGCAGCGGATCGGCCCGCGGCAGGCGACGCCGCCGGAGATCGCGATCACCCGGCCGCAGGCCGGCCAGACGGTCGAGCCCGGCTTCGTCATCGAGACGGCCGTGACCGCGAGCCAGTCGATCCAACAAGTGGACCTGTATATCGACGGCACCCACTACGCGACGGTCGACACGGCGCCCTACATCTTCAACGCGCCGACGACGCTGGCCGACGGCAGCCACATCGTCGAGACGCGCGCGATCGACGTCACGGGCGCCGAGGGCAGCGCGTCGGTCACGGTCACGCTGTCGGCCGGCGGCTCGCCGGACCCGGACCCGAACCCGGACCCGGACCCGAATCCCGATCCCGATCCGAATCCGAACCCCGGCTCCGCCGGCAGCGCTGACCTCGTCGGCGGCTGCTCTGCGGCCGGCGGCTCCGGGTCGGGCTTCGCGATGCTCGTGCTCGGCGCGGCGCTGGCGCTTGGGCGCCGCCGCCGCCGGGCGTAACCCATCATTGGCCCTCCGCCCGCCCGCGCCGCGTCACTGCGGCGCGGGCGTCGGCGTTTTCGGCGGGGCGCGCGCCGCGTTACGTCGTCGCCTCGATCACCCGTACGATGTGGCCGCGGTCGGGCTCGGGTACGCCGGCGGAGGCGAAGTCCGCGGGATGGAGCAGCTCGGCGGTCGCGAACCCGCACGCGCGCAGTCGTTGGATGCACTCGTCCGGCCCCGAGAAGTGCAAATACACGTCGCCGCGCGCAAACCAACCGAGCGCGCGGCCGAACGCGCGGCGCGCCGGCCCGGCGTCGCTGCCGAGGATGATGTCGGCCAGGTACAGTCCCGCCGGGAACGCCGACAGGCACGCGGCGATGCGCTGCCACATCCCGGCGAGCACGTCGGGGGCAAAGTAGGCCGTGAGTCCCTCGGTGACGATGGCGGTGCCCGCCGTCGGGTCGAGCAAGCGCCCGGCGACGGTGCGCAGGCTGTGGTCGCCATCGTCGACGAGCGCGTTGAGCGGCACGACGCGGTGGTTGTCGGCGAGCAACCCCGCGCGCGCCAGCCGCGCGCGCTTCGCCTCCGCCATGTCGGGCAGGTCGCCCTCGACGTACACCAGCCCGCGGTCCCGGTAGCGCGCAGCCATGCGCACCCCGCGCGCCGACAGCCCGCCGGCGATCTCGACGACCTGGCGCACGCGCCCCGCCTCGATCGCCGCCGCGAGGCGGTGGTCGATGATGCGATGGCGCGCGAGCAACAGCTGCTCGAGGTCGGCACGCCGCGCGACACGGCGGTAGACGGCGTTGGCCGGAGCGAGCGCCGCGTACAGCGCGCGGCCCAGCGGCGTGCGCAGTGCGTCGTACGACAGCCCGTTGCGCCACCACACGTAGCCGGTGTAGTGCGCCGTGGGCGAGATGCGGGACGTGTCGGCGTCGGCGGTCATCGGTGGAACTATAGGGCGAGCCGGCCGACCGGCGCTCCCGGTGCCGCCCCCGCGCCCGCGGCCGTCACCCCGGCCACCGGCGCCGGTTGGGCACCAGCGGCACGACGCGCTCGCGCAGTCCCGGCGGACACCGCGCGTCGAGGATCGCGCGCACGTCAGCCGGCCGGTAGTTCTGGCTGAAGTGCATGAGGACGACCGCGTCGTTGCGGAACCGGTCCGCGTACGGCAGCAGGTCGTCGAGGTGGATGTGGCAGCTTTCGTGGGCCCGCTCCGGCGGCTTCGCATCGTCGAGAAACGTGCACTCGAGAATCAACGTGCGAGCCGACAGCAATGCGGGCTCGGCGTCGAGCACCTTCACCAAGGTGTCCGTCGCGTACGCCAACTCGAGGATCTCGCGGTCCACGAACAGGTCCTCGCCCGCGCGCCGGCGATCGCGGATCTCGGCGCCATCGAGGCCGACGTACTCGGGCCGCAGCTTCGGCACGCGCCGAAAGAACAGGTAGCCGAGCGACGGCACCGGGTGATACGTGCGAAACGCGCGCACGCGCAAGTTGGCGTGCAGCGGCGCCTCGTCGCCGGGCTCCATGCCGCACAGCTTCACGTTGACGTCGTAGCGCTGCAGCGTCGACACGAGATCGAGCGACGCGCGGAGGGTGTCCGCGATGGGCGCCGGCAGAAAGATCTTGAGCCGGCGGTTGTTGCACATGAGCATCCGCGCACCGATCAGCGTCATCAGCGCGCCGCAGTGGTCGGCGTGCCCGTGGCTGAGGAACAGCGCCTTCGCCCCGGCAAACGACCGAGGTGCGAGGCCGACGTCGAGAAGGACGTCCAGCTCCTTGACGTGCAGCGACGTGTAGATCCCGCCGACCGACACGCCGCGTATCGTGAAGTTGCCGGCGCGAATCTCCGTCAGCATCGCGCCGGTTATACTACGCGCGTGTCGTTTCCCGAGTTGGCCGACCTGCCGCCGGACCAGCGCGCGTCCGGCGCGCTGTTTCTCCGCTACGAGGACGTCACGCAGGAGGGCCGCGTCGTGCTCACCGCCCTGCCTCAGGCGGTCGGCTGGGTCGTGTGGCGCCAGCTCATCCGCGAACACGTCGTCACCGAGCTGCGCAATCGCCAGGGCATCGTGCCGATCCTGTCGCGCTTGGTGATGGAGGGGGGCGGCGGTCCGGTGTCCGTCATGCGCCCGCTCGAGGCCGAAGGCGGCTTCGACCTCGCCCACGCGGTCGACGACACCGGCCAGGTCGACCGCATCCTGATGACGATCGCGGTGCGCGTAGACGGCAAGATCGGCCGCACCGCCGGCCCACCGCCGGCCGATCGCGGCGCGCCGGTGTTCGTCGGCCGCGTCGTCGCCGAGCACGTATTCACCCGCCCGTTCGCGCCGGCCGGCGAGCGCAAGGTGCGGTCACTCGACGGGCCCGGCCTGCCGGGCGTGCCCGCCAAGCGCGCGGCGTGGCGACCGCCGGAGGCGACCCTCGAGTTGCCCGACGGCGCCGCGTGGATCGAGGACGACCTGGCACCCGACGAGGCCCCCGTCGTGTTCGGCCTCGCGCACACCGACAGCAATCAGCACGTCAACTCGCTCGTGTACCCCCGCCTGTTCGAAGACGCGGCGCTGCGCCGGTTCGCTGCGCTCGGCGAGCCGGTCCAGGTGCTGTCGCGCTACGCCGACGTCGCATACCGCAAGCCGTGCTTTGCCGGCGACCGGATGCGGTGGCTCCTGCGCGCGTTTCGCGCCGGCGACCGCATCGGCGCGGTCGGCTGCCTGGTCCCGGACGGTGACCGCGCGGCGAAGCCGCACACCTACGTGCAGATGGCGTTCGCACCGTAGCGCGCGATGGGCGGGCGACGGCGACCGCGCGGCGAGGCGCGCAGATGGCAGTTCTGGATCGACCGCGGCGGCACGTTCACCGATTGTCTCGGGCGCGACCCGGTCACGGGCGCGATTCGCGTCGCCAAGGTGCTGTCGTCCGACCGCGCGCCGCTCGACGGCATCCGCCGCATCCTCGGCCGGTCCGACGGCGATCCCATCCCGCCGTGCGACATCCGCATGGGCACGACGATCGCCACCAACGCGCTGCTCGAGCGCAAGGGAACGCCCTGTGCGCTGGCGATCACGCGCGGCTTCCGCGACCTGCTCGCCATCGGCAACCAGACGCGACCGGACATCTTCGCGATCGACATCCGCAAGCCAGAGGCCCTGTACACCCGCGTCGTCGAAGTGGACGCGCGGTGCGACGCGAGCGGGCGCGCCGTCGTCGAGCCCGATATCGACGCGCTGCGGCGCAGCCTGCGCGAGGTGCGCGGCGCGGGCATCGACAGCCTCGCGGTGGTCGTGCTGCACGCATACCGCAGCGGCGCCCTCGAGCGCGTCATCGGCGACGTCGCGCGCGACCTCGGGTTTCGCCACGTATCCCTGTCGCACGAGGTTGCCGCGGAGATCGGCATGGTCGGTCGCGGCGACACCACCGTGGTCGATGCGTACCTCACGCCGCTGTTGCGCGACTACGTGGCGGGCCTGCTGCGCGAGTTGCCCGGCAGTTCGCTGCGCATGATGCAGTCCAGCGGCGGCCTGACCGACGCGCGGCGGTTTCGCGGTCGCAACGCGGTGCTGTCGGGACCGGCCGCCGGCGTGGTCGCCACCGCACATCTCGCCCGCGAGGCCGGCCTGCCCGGCGCCATCGGCTTCGACATGGGCGGTACGTCGACCGACGTGTCGCGCTACGACGGCGCCTACGAGCGGGTCTACGAGACCGAGGTCGCCGGCGTGCGGCTGCGCGCGCCGATGATGGCGATCCACACGGTCGCCGCCGGCGGCGGCTCGATCTGCCGCGCGCGCGGCGGCCGGCTCACGGTCGGCCCCGACAGCGCCGGCGCCGACCCGGGCCCACTGTGCTACGGCCGCGCAGGCGCCCGCGACCTCACCGTCACCGACGTCAACCTCGCGCTCGGCCGCGTGTTGCCGGACCGATTTCCGCTGCCGCTTTGCCGCGAACCGGTCGACGCCGCGCTCGCCGCGCTCGCCAGCCGCGTCGGCCGTCCGCCGGAGGAAGTCGCCGCCGGATTGTTCGCGATCGCCAACCACAACATGGCGGAGGCGATCCGGCAGGTCACGATCGCGCGCGGCCGCGACGTGCGCGACGACGCGCTCGTCGTGTTCGGTGGCGCCGGCGGCCAACATGCGTGCGCGATCGCGAGACAACTCGGCATCCGCACGTTGCTGTTTCACCGATTTGCTGGCGTGCTATCGGCCTACGGGATGGGGCTGGCGGACGTGACCTGGCACGGCGAGGCGGACGCGGGCCGCCTCGCGGTCGACGCGGGCATCGCCGGCGCGCTGGAGCCGGCGTTCGCCCGCCTCGCCGCCGCGGGGCGCGCCGCGCTGCGCGCCGACGGGTTTACGCCGGACCAGATCCACACCGTGCGGCGCGTCGATCTGCGCTACCGCGGCACCGAAACGCCGATCCCGGTGGACGTCGACGACCGCGCCGACGCGGCGGCGCTGCGCGCGGCGTTCGAGGCCGCCCACGAGCGACTGTTCGGCTACGCCCGGCCCGGACACCCGATCGAGGTCGCAGCCGTCCGCGTCGAGACGATCGCGCGCGCGCGACCGCCCGACGCACGCCGCCCGCTGGTGGCGCCCGCCGAACGCCCCGCACCACCTCCGCTGCGGCGCACGCGCGTGTGGGCCGGCGACCGCTTCTGCGACGCGCCGGTGTACGCGCGCGAGTCGCTGGCGCCCGGCGTGCGCATCGCCGGTCCCGCGATCGTCGTCGAGGACACCGGCACGGTCGTGGTCGACCCGGGTTTCGCGCTCGCCGCGATCGACGCCGATCGCATCGCGGTCACCGCGACGGCCGCGACGACGACCGCGACCGCGCGGCGGCGCGCACGCGCGAGCGACCGACCCGACCCGGTCCAGCTCGAGATCTTCAACAATCGCTTCATGTCGATCGCGACGCAGATGGGCGCGGTGCTGCGCCGCACGGCCCTGTCGACCAACATCCGCGAGCGGTTGGACTTTTCCTGCGCCGTGTTCGACCGCGACGGCGGCCTCGTGGCCAACGCGCCGCACATCCCGGTCCACCTCGGCGCGATGGGCGAATCGGTGCGCTGTACGCTCGCGGCCCATCCCGACCCGCAGCCGGGCGACGTGTACGCCACCAACGACCCGGCGGCCGGCGGCTCGCACCTGCCGGACATCACGGTCGTCACTCCCGTCCACGACGACCGCGGCGTGCTGCGGTTCTTCACCGCCAGCCGCGGCCACCACGCGGACGTCGGCGGCATCACGCCGGGGTCGATGCCGCCGTTTTCGCGCTCGATCGACGAGGAAGGCGCGGTGTTGCGCGCGCTGCGGATCGTCCGCGGCGGCCGGTTCGACGAGGCCGCCGTGCGCGCGGCGCTGTCGGCCGGGCCGTGGCCCGCGCGCGATCCGGACGCCAACATCGCCGACCTCCAGGCGCAGATCGCCGCCAATCGAACCGGTGCGCGCCTGCTGCGCGACACGATCGACGAGTACGGGCTGGCCGTCGTCGACGCGTACATGCGTCACGTCCAGGACAACGCCGCCGCCGAGGTCGCGACCGAGATCGCCGCGCTGCCGGACGGCGATCATGCGTTCGAGGACGCGCTCGACGACGGAACGCCGATCTGCGTGCGGATCTCGGTCTCCGGCGACCGCATGACAGTCGACTTTTCCGGCACCGGGCCGCAGGTCGACGGCAACCTCAACGCGCCCCGCGCGGTCACCGTGGCAGCCGTACTGTACGTATTACGCGCGCTCGTCGGCGCGCCGATCCCGCTCAACAGTGGTTGCTTGCGCAACGTATCGATCCGCGTGCCGCCAGGCAGCGTGCTCGACCCGGCGCCGGGCGCCGCGGTGTGCGGCGGCAACGTCGAGACGTCGCAGCGCGTCGTCGACGTGTTGCTCGCCGCGCTCGGCAAGGCGGCGGCGAGCCAGGGCACGATGAACAACCTCACGTTCGGCGACGACACGTTCGGCTACTACGAGACGATCGCCGGCGGCGCCGGCGCCGGGCCGGGCTTTCACGGTGCGTCCGGCGTCCACACCCACATGACCAACACGCGGATCACCGGTCCCGAGGTTCTCGAAGCCCGCTACCCGGTGCGGCTCGTGCAGTTTTCGCTCCGCCGCGGTTCCGGGGGAGCCGGCCGCTGGCGCGGCGGCGACGGCGTGGTGCGCGAGATCGAACTGTTGCGGCCGATGTGCGTGTCCATCCTGTCGGAGCGGCGCGCGCGAGCGCCCTTCGGCCTCGCCGGCGGCCATCCCGGCGCGCCCGGCCGCAACCTGCACAACGGCGCGCCGCTGCCCGGCAAGGTCGAGCTGGACGCCGCGGCGGGCGACCGCATCCGCATCGAGACGCCGGGCGGCGGCGGCTACGGGCCGCCGGACCAGGCGACGTAGGCGATCGGCACCGCGGCGCCGATCGCGACGAGCACCGCGCCTCGGCCGATCAGTCCCTTGCGCCCGCGCAGCATGAACAGGCCCGAGGTCGCCAGGCACAGCAGCAACACCGCGTACGCGTCGGCGACGTACGTCCAGGCCTGCTTGGACCGGTTGTAGTGCAACCAGTTGGCGACGCGCAAAAAGAACCGCGGCCGATTGCCCTCCTCGACGACCGAACCGGTAGCGGTGTCGACGTGCAGTGTGCGACCGTCAAGTTCGATCTCGATCTGATCCGGCGCCGCGCGGTAGGCGTCGATCGGCGCGTCGTCGATGTGCAGCGCCGCGAGCACGCGCGCGATCGCGGCCTCGTCGTCGGCCGGCAGCGGACCGCCGACGTCGTGAATGCGCTCGTAGGTGACGAAGTTCGGATTCCACTGGTGGACGTGGTTGATCGCCAGTCCCGAAATCGCATAGACGAACGTGAGCCCGACGACCAGGTAGCCGGCGTCGCGGTGAAACGCGCGCAGCCATGCGCGCCACGGCAGGCTGCGACCGCGCAACTCAGCCATACCGCTGTTCGAGCCACGGGTCGCCGTGGTTGTGATACCCGCGGACCTCCCAGTAGCCCGGCTCGTCGCGGCGGACGAACCGCACGCCGGTGAGCCACTTGGCGCTCTTCCAGAAGTACAGGTCGGGCACGAGCGCGCGCACCGGCGCCCCGTGCGGCCGCGCGAACCCGCGGCCGTTCATCCGATGGCACACGAGCACGTTGTCGGCCAGCGCCTCGCGCAGCGGCACGTTCGCGGTGTAGCCGTTGGCTCCCTCGAAGATGACGTGGCGCGCAGCCGGCCGCACGCGCGCGCGGCGCGCCAGCTCGGCCACGCGCACGCCGGTCCACCGGTGGCCGAGCACCGACCAGCCGGTCACGCAGTGAACGTCGGCGACCTGTTCCACCTGCGGCAGCGCGAGCAGCTGCTCGTACGTGAGTTCGAACGGCGCGTCGACCTCGCCGTGGATGCGCAGGCGCCAGTTCTTCGGCCGCGGATCGCCCGGCTCGCCGCCCATCGGTTTGAGCTGGCGGATCACGCGCTGGCCCGGCGGCAACCGCGGGCGGCCGTCGGGGCGCCGTTGCGCGCGCGCCGCGGCGGTGAGGTCGTCGGCCGCCAGTGCGTACAGGCCGCCGCCGAGGGCGACCACGACGGTGCCGGCCGCCGCGCCGCGCAGCAGCGCCCGCCGATCCAGCATCCGGCGTACGTCCGGAGTGAGGTCGTCGTCGCGCGCAGCCACGTGTCCGAATGGTACCGCGGGCTCGCCCGGGGCGCTCGCGAAAACCCGCGCGCCCCGGCGGCCCGCGTGCCGCCGCCGGGCGCGCCGCGCCGTCACGCCGCCGCGCCGTACACGGGGACGACCGCGCCGGTCGTGACCTCGTTGGCCGGTGACGCCAGCCACAGCATCGCGCGCGCGATCGCCTCGGGCGCCGGCCACTGGGACGGGTCGGCGTCCGGCATCGCGGCGCGGTTCGCGGGCGTGTCGAAGATCGACGGCGCCACCGCGTTGACCAGGATGCCGTCGCCGGCGACCTCGCGCGCCAGGCCGCGGGTGATCGCGACCACCGCGGCCTTCGACGCCGCGTAGGCGATCATCCCGGCCGTCGGCTCGAGCGCGGGTCGCGACGCCACGTTGACGATGCGGCCGCCGCCTCCGGCGCGCCGCATCGCGCGCACCGCCTCGCGGCAGCTCACGAAACAAGTCGTCGCGTTGGTCGCCCACATCGCGTGCCAGGCCGCCGAAGACGTGTCCGTCACCGGCGCCATGGCGAACCCGCCGGCGGCGTGCAGCGACGCCCACAGGTTGTCGATGCCGGCGTAGAAGTCACGCACCGCGGCGTCGTCGCACAGATCGACGCCGCGCACCACGTGGACGCCGTCGACCGCCGCGATCGCGTCGGGCACCCGGCCGCTGCGGCTCGGCACGTGACATACGGCGCCGGCGTCCACGGCCGCGCGCACCACGGCGCTGCCGAGCGCACCGCCCCCGCCGGTGACGACGACGTGGCGTCCAGTCAAATCGATCACGGCGTGTCGTCCTCCTCTTGTGGCGGCGGCGCGGCGTGCAGGCGAGCGACCTTGATGTTGGCCCACACCGACGCAGCCACACCGGTCCCCAGAATACCGCCGATGACCACGAGCGAAACCCATGCCGGGATCGGGAAGTGGTGCTGCAAGATCATCTTCACGCCGATGAACGACAGCAAAAACACCAAGCTGGCCTGGATGTAGCGAAATCGGTCCATCGCCGCGGCCAGCGCGAAATACAGCGCGCGCAATCCCAAAATGGCAAAGATATTGGAGGTGAACACCAGAAACGGGTCGCGCGTCACCGCGAACACCGCGGGGATCGAATCGACGGCGAACAACACGTCGGCCCCTTCGACCGCGAGCAGCGCGACGAACATCGGCGTCATCGCGCGCGTCCCGGCGGCCGTGCGGGTGAAAAACCGCGGGCCGTCGAACTCGCCCGACACCGGGTAGATGCGGCGCGCGATCCGCACCAATAGGCTCCGGGACGGATCGACGTCGCCGTGACCGCCGACCATCATGCGCACCGCCGTAAACAGCAAGAGCGCCCCGAACACGTACGCCATCCAGTCGAACCGCGCAATGAGCGCGGCTCCGGCGGCGATCATCGCGCCCCGCATGACGACAGCGCCCACGATGCCCCAAAACAACGTGCGGTGCTGGTGCTGTTTCGGCACGCGAAAGTGCGAAAAGATGAGCGCGATGACGAAGATGTTGTCGACGCTGAGCGACTTTTCGATCACGTAGCCGGTGAAGAACTGGATCGCCGCCTCGCGGCCGCCGAGGTCGTGACCGATATGGCGGCCGATGCCGAACCAGTGGTGTTCGTACGCGAAATACACGACCGCGTTGAACGCGAGCGATACGGCGATCCATACCAACGTCCACCGCAGTGACTCTCGGATCGACACGACGTGCGCCTCGCGGTTGACCACGCCCAGGTCCACCGCGAGCAGCGCGAACACGAGGACGAGGAACAAAACCCACGGAATCATGGCGCCCTTCGTTACAGGTACGGCGAAAACAGCTTGCACGTGGAGTCGCGCAGCTTCATCCACAGCGGCCGCGCGTTGACGTCGTCGAGCGTCACCTCGCGGCTCTCGGCGCGCACGTCGTCGAAATGAGACACGAGCGACGCCCCGAGCGCCGCATCGTAGATTTCCAGATTGAACTCAAAATTGAGGCGCAGGCTGCGCGGGTCGATGTTCGCGCTGCCGACGATCGCGTAGTAGTCGTCGACCAGAAACAGCTTGCTGTGAGCAAACGGGGGCGGACGGAAGAACACGCGCACGCCGTGCTGCAGGATCTCCCACAGACATGCGTTGCTCGCCCACGCGACGAATGGCAGGTTGTTGTCGCTGGGCAGCAGGATCTCGACGCTGACGCCGCGCAGCGCCGCCGAGCTGAGCGCGGCGATCATCTCCCGACTCGGGATGAAGTACGGCGTCATGATGCACACGCGGTCGCGCGCCGCCGCCAGCGCACCGATGAGCACCCACTGGAGCGTCTCGAGATCCTCGTTGGGCCCGTCCATGATGCCGCGCACGAGCGCCGGCCCGCGGTCGTCCATCGGCCGGTAGCCGGGCCAGCCGGTTTCCTTGCCGGTCGTGAACAGCCAGTCGGCCGCGAATGCCTCCTCGAGGAACGCCACGCCCTGCCCCTCGATGCGAAAGTGGATGTCCACCGCTCTCTTCGGGTTGTCCGGGCGCGTCACCATGTGGCGCCCGCCGATGTTCATGCCCCCGGTAAAACCGACCTCACTGTCGACGACCAGGATCTTGCGGTGATTGCGCAGGTTCACCCGCAGCCCGCGCAACGACAGCACCAGCGGCAAGAACCGCGCCACCTCGACCCCGTCGACGTCGCGCAGCAGGCGCGTGACGCGCGGCCGCGAGTAGCGCTCCCCGATCGCGTCGACGAGCGCGCGCACCCGTACCCCCCGCCTGGCGGCCGCGGCGAGCGCGTCGACGAACTGGCGGCCGACGTCGTCCGTCTCCCAGATGTAGGTGCACAGGTGGACCGTCTTTTGCGCGTTCGCGATCGCGTCGATCATCGCGGGGTAGGCCTGCTCGCCGTTGTGGAGCACGTCGACGCGGTTGCCGGCCAACAGCGGCCGGCCGGTCACGGCCTTGGCGAGGCGCAGCAGCGACCGCATCCGGTCCGCGCTCACGGGATCGGCCGACTGCAGCTCCTTGGCCGACGCATCCGGTCCCCAGTGGCCTTCCGCCGCCCACCGCTGCGCGCGCGTCTTGATCCGGTTGACGCCCAGCAGCCAGTAGAAGAACGCGCCGAACACCGGCACGAGCACGCACAGCACCAGCCACCCGAGTTGGGACCGCGGATCGCGCTTGTGCAACAGGGCGTGGACGCCCGACAGCACGCCGGCCGCAACCACGGCGGCGTACACGGTCAGGGCGATCGCGTCGGTCCACATCGGGCCGCTATGGTAGCGAACCGCCGCGGCATCCGCCGCCGCAGCGCGCACACAAACGCCGGCGGCCCCGCTGCCCGGTCGCGGGCTCGATCAGTCGATCGGCGGGAAGTTCTCGCAGGCGGCGGAGAACGTATCGAGCGCGTCGCGCAGCGCGGACGCGAGATCGCCGTCGCAGATCGAGCTGAACACCGCGTTGTCGCCGGTGCGCGTCACGAAGTCCTTGAGCCGGACCGCTTCGATCGCATCGCCGAACGACGACGTGCACTGCGTCGGCCCGGCGGTGACCGCCACCGCCCAGCGCCCCCGATCGCCCTTGATGCCGTCGAGGAACGACAGGTAATGGTCGAGCGGAACGATGTTCGGCGAGCTGCGATCGCAGACGTCCGCCGACGTCGGGTTCGTCGGGTCCAGCGTGATCTGAATCGGATCGTCTTCGCGCGAGCAGTCGTCCTCGTCGGTGAGGATGACCACCGCGAGCAGCGCGTCGTCGCGCAGGAAGCCGGCGTTGGTGCCGTCGGCGACGCGGTCGTCGAGCGCCCACTCGAGCGCGAGCAGCGGCATCTCGACGCCCGGCCCGTCGGTGCCCACGTTGGCGACGCACGCGAACGTGCCGGCGACGTCGCCGTCGCCGCGCTCGATCCACCGGCGGGTCATGCCGCAGCCCTGGAGGAACTCGCCGTTGTCGCCCTTTTCCGTGATCGGCGGCAGCGGCGCGCCGACGAACTCGGTGGTGACGTCGCGCCCGGTCGTTGTGATCGCGATCCGGTAATCGAGCGCATCGCCGGACGACGTCATGTAGTCATCGATCACCTGCGCGAACACCGGGAAGTTGGCCGCGAGGTTCGTCTGCTCCTCCTGCATGGACCCCGAGTCGTCGATGACGAACACGATGTCCATCTTCTGGCAGGGCTCCGGCGGCGCGGCGTCCGCGAACTCGCTGCCGCCGCCGCCTCCGCCGCCGCCGCCGCCACCGCTGCCGCCGTCACCGCCGCCACCGGGTCCGGCGTCGGCGTAGTCCGCGGCGCTCGGGCCGCACGCGGCGGCCGCCGTCGCGACCACGGCGACCAGACAAAACGAGCTCGAATGCATGCGTGACAGCATCGGACAGACCTCCCCACTAGCGGGCATACCGTACCAACCCGGTGTGGCGTTCCGCCCGGTGAACGGCTCACCGTGACTGTCCGCGGCGCGCCGCCCAATGACGCGCCGCGTCGGACCGTGCGGCGCCGCGCGCCGCCGGCCGTTGACCCCGCCCGCCGGGTCGGCTATCCGTGACCGGCCGCGCGCACGAGTCATGACCGCCTCCGCCACCCTCGCCCCCGAGTGGGCCCCGCACGCCGCCACGTGGACCGCGTGGCCAAGCCACCACGACCTGTGGGGCGACGATCTGGCCGGCGCGCGCGCCGCGGTGGCCGCGCTGGGTCGGGCGTTGGTCGACGCCGGCGAGCGCGTCGACCTGCTCGTGCTGCCCGGATCCGGCGCCCCGGTACCTGGCGCGACGGCGCGGCCGGCGCCGTTCGGCGACATCTGGCTGCGCGACACCGGTCCGATCTTCGTGCGCCGCGCTGGCGTCCTCGAGGCGGCGCGGTTCAGGTGGAACGGCTGGGGCGGCAAGTACCTGCTGGACCACGACGCCGAGGTCGGCGACGCGATCGCGCGGTGGGCGGGAGCGGCCATTCGCCGCCACGGCTGGGTGCTCGAGGGCGGCGCGATCGACGTCGACGGCACCGGGCGCTGTCTCACGACGCGCCAGTGCCTGCTCAATCCGAACCGCAACCCGGGCATGGACGCGCCCGCGGTCGAGGGGGCACTGCGCGACGCCCTCGGCGTCGATCGCGTGCTGTGGCTCGGCGACGGGCTGATCAACGATCACACCGACGGCCACGTCGACAACCTGGCGCGCTTCGTCGCGCCCGGCGTCGCGATGTGCATGGAGCCAGGCCCCGGCGACCCGAACCGCGAGGTGCTCGCCGCGGCGATGCGCGACCTGCGCCGGTTCGGGCTCGAGGTGATCGCGGTCCCGTCGCCGGGACGGGTCGACGACCGCGACGGCCGGCCGCTGCCGGCCAGCTATCTCAACTTCTACATCGGCAACGGCGTGGTGGCCGTTCCCACGTTCGGCGTCGCGGCCGACGACGCCGCGTTGGCGGCGATCGAGGCGGCGTTCCCGGGCCGGCGCGTCGCCGGCATTCCAGCCCGGGCGCTGCTCGCGGGCGGCGGCGCGTTGCACTGCATCACGAAGGAGCAACCGGCATGACCACCGTCCGCATCGCCGCCATTCAGTGCGCGCTGCCCGATGACCCGGACGCCGCGATCGCCCGCGTCGCCGACCTCGTGCGCAACGCGGCGCGCGACGGCGCGCAGGTCGTGTTGCCACCGGAACTATTCTCGGGCCACTACTTCCCGCGCGAGCAGCGCGACGACGCGTTCGACCGCGCGCATCCGGTAGACGCGGACCCCGCGGTCGCGCGGTGCCGCGATCTGGCCGCCGCGTTCGGCGTCGTCATCCCCGTGTCGTTCTTCGAGCGGGCGGGCCAGGCGTTCTACAACAGCGTCGCCCTGATCGACGCCGGCGGCGCCCTGCTCGGCGTGTACCGCAAGAGCCACATCCCCGACGGCCCGGGGTATCAGGAAAAGTACTTCTTCCGCCCGGGCGACACCGGCTTTCGCGCGTGGCGCACCGCATACGGTTTCATCGGCGTCGGCATCTGCTGGGACCAGTGGTTCCCCGAGTGCGCGCGCGCGATGGCGCTGCTCGGGGCCGACGTGCTGTTGTACCCGACGGCGATCGGCAGCGAGCCGGCGGCGCCCGACCTCGACACGCGCGACATGTGGCGTCGCGTGATGATCGGCCACGCGGTCGCGAACATGGTCCCAATCGCGGCGGCCAATCGGGTCGGCGACGAAAGCGGCCAGCGGTTCTACGGCAGCTCGTTCGTGTGCGACCACACCGGCGCGATCGCCGCCGAGCTGTCGCGCGACGCCGAGGGCATCGCAATCGCCACGGTCGACCTGGCCGCGGCGCGACGCGACCGCGCCAGCTTCGGCTTCTTCCGCGACCGCCGCCCCGAGCTGTACCGCATTCTCACCACGGCAGACGGCAGCCAGGAGGTTCCATGACGACGACCGACGCTCCACTCGTGAACGTGAAGACCGCCGACGGCGTCGCGGTGTTCGAGCTGTGCAACCCGCCGGCCAACGGCTACTCGTACGAGATGTTCCGCCAGCTCGACGCCGCGATCCTGGACGCGCGGATGGACGACTCCGTCCACGTGATCGTCCTGCGGGGCGCCGGCGATCGGTTCTTTTGCGCGGGTGCGGACATCGGCATGCTCGAGAAGGCCGACCCGACGTTCAAGTACTACTTCTGCCTGCACGCCAACGAGACACTGCTGCGCCTCGAGCACACGCCGAAGCTCGTCATCGCGGCAATCAACGGCCACTGCGTCGGCGGCGGACTGGAGGTGGCGATGGCGGCCGACCTGCGCGTGGCCAAGGCCGGCGCCGGCAAGATCGGCCTGCCCGAGGTGGCGCTCGGCGTGCTGCCCGGCACCGGAGGCACCCAGCGACTCGCCCGCCTCGTCGGCAAGGCCAAGGCGATCGAGCTGATGACGCGCGGCGACACGGTCACCGTCGACGAGGCGCGCGCGCTCGGCTTGATCAACGACATCTACGAAGCGGACGAATTCTGGCCGCGCGTGATGGATCTCGCGCGCAGCTTCTGTCCGCCGAACAAGGCCGCGCGCGCAGTCGGGCTGATCAAGCGGGCGGTGCAGACCGGCGCCGAGATCCCGCTCGAAAGCGGCCTCGCGCTCGAGCGCGAGTTGCAGCAACGCCTGTTTACGTCGGAAGACGCCCGCGAGGGGCTCGCCGCGTTCGTCGAAAAACGACAAGCTCGCTTCCGGGGCCGGTAGTACAATCGAGGCATGCGGGTCTTCATCAGGGCGGTCATCACCGGGTTCGGTCTGGCGGTCGGAAAGGCGCTGTACGACAAGGTCAGCGAGCGGCTCGGGTTCGAGTCGAAGCGCGACGAGCCGCAACAGCCGCCCCCGGTCGTGCCGAGCGACGATGGCGGCGATCCCGTCCGGTCGCCGGCCTGAGCGCGCAACGAGTTCCCCATGGAAGCCAAGGTCGCGCCCGGGCTGCTGTTGTCGATGCCACATCTTCTGGACCCCAACTTCACGCGGGCGGTGGTCCTCATGGTCGAACATTCCGAGGAGGGATCGTTCGGCCTCGTCGTCAACCAGCCGAGCGACCTGGCGGTCGCCGAGCTGCTCGAGCAGCTCGACATCGACTGGCGCGGCGCCGACGACGCCGTCGTGTGGAGCGGCGGCCCGGTCACGCCGTCGACCGGCTGGGTGTTGCACGAGCCGATCGCCGGGCTCGTGCCCGACGAGGACGGGTCGATGGTCGACGTCGCGCCGGGCATCGTGCTGTCGACGTCGCCCGAGATCCTGCGCGACATCGCCGCCGCGCCGCCGCGCCGCGTCCGCTTCCTGCTGGGCTACGCGGGCTGGGGGCCCGGCCAGCTCGCGCACGAGATGGTCCGCGGCTCCTGGCTGCACGCGGCGCCGTCGCCGGAGATCATCTTCGACACCCCGGCCGACGAGATGTGGGAGCGCGCCGTCCGCTCGGTCGGCGTGGACCCCGAGGCGCTCATCCCCGGCCAGGGCGTCCATTGACGCGGCCGACGGTGCGCGGCGCGGGCGTGACCTGCCCGCCGGCCGTGCGGTAGTCTACGGTGGTGGTCCCGGACGCCGACAACGGCTTCGAGCGGCGGGGCGGCTTGCGAGCAGCCGCGTCCCTGAAAGTCACCTACACGTCGGTCGACGAACTCGTCGAGGCCTACACCGAGGACATCAGCCGCGGCGGCCTGTTCGTCCGTACGACCGAGCTGTTGCCGATCGGCGAGGTCGTGCGCGTCCAGGTCGAGATGCCCGATGGCGGCCCGGTGTACGCCGGGTTCGCGCGCGTCGCGCACACGATCGGACGCGAGGCGGTTGCGGCGGGCCGGTCGCCGGGCATGGGGCTCGAGTTCCTCGACGCCGGCGAGGCGCCGCTGGCCAACGAGATCGCCCGCCACCTGGCGGCCACCGGCCACGACGAGCCGGTCCCCCCGGCCCCGGCGGGCGTGAGCGGGCGCATCCTCGTCGTCGACAATGACGACGCTGCGCGCGAACTCGCCGCCGGCGTGATCCGCGACGCCGGCCACACGGTCGCGGTCGCGCGAAACGGCATGGACGCCATCCGCAAGGCGCTCGACGACCCGCCGGATCTGATCGTCACCGACGTCGACATGCCGGCGCTCGACGGCTGGCAGTTCCTCCGATTGCTGCGCGCACGCCCGGAGCTCGAACACGTACCGGTGATCGTACTCGCGGGCCGCCTCACGGACGACGAACGCCTGCGCGGCTATCAGAACGGCGTCAACGACTACGTCACCGTCCCGTACGCGGACGACGAACTCGCGCTCCACGTCCAACGAGCGCTCGAGCGCGCGCGCGCGTATCCCAACCGCACCGCCGCGCTCACCGGCTACATCGCGCACGTGTCCATCGCTCGCCTGCTGACGTTGCTGTCGTCGGAGCAGCGCGAGGGGCGGTTGTACGTGTCCGACCGCAAGCGCGTGGCGACCGCCTACCTGCGCGACGGCCAGGTCGTCCGCGTGGACGTTCCGGAGGACCAGGAGCACCTCGACGGCGCCGGTCGACTGCTGTGGCTGCTGGACTGGATCGACGGCCGCTTCGAGTTCATCCCGGCCGCCGTGTCCGATCCCGACAGCGTGGGCCTGTCGACGCCCCAGGCGCTGCTGCGCCACGCGCGCGCCGACGCCGAGCCGCCGACCGGGCCGTGACACAGCGCACCGCGCCCGCCGACGCCGAGCCGCCGACCGGGCCGTGACACGGCGCACCGCGCCCGCGGGTCACAGCCCCAGCTGTCTGGCGATGATGAGCTTCATGATCTCGTTGGTCCCCGCGTAGATCCGCTGCACGCGCGCGTCCACGTAGGCGCGCGACACCGGATACTCGAGCATGTAGCCGTAGCCGCCGAACAGCTGCAGGCACTCGTCGATCACTCGCTGGGCCATCTCCGTGTGCCACAGCTTCGCCATCGAACACTCCTTGACCAGGTACGCGCCCGCCGCATGCTGCTCGATCAGCTTGTCGAGAAACGCCCGGCCGACCTCGACCTGGGTCGCACACTCCGCGAGCTTGAACTGCGTGTTCTGGAACTTCGAGATCGGCCGGCCGAACGCATGGCGCTGCCGCGTGTAGTCGATCGTGTCGGCCAGGACCTTTTCGGCCGCGGCCTGCGAGCCGATCGCGACGACCAACCGTTCCTGCTGCAAGTTCTGCATGAGCTGGCCGAAACCGTCGCCCTCCTCGCCGAGCCGGTTCGCCGCCGGAACCCGACAGTCCTCGAACGCCAGCTCCGCGGTGTCCTGGGCGGCGAGTCCGATCTTGGCCAGCTTCTTGCCCTTGACGAACCCGGGCCGGTCGGCCTCGACGACGAACAGAGACAATCCGCGGTGCTTGTCGTCGGCGTCCGGATTGGTGCGCGCCACGACGATGCACAGGTCGCACAAGATGCCGTTGGAGATGAACGTCTTGCTTCCGTTGAGCACGTAGTGGTCGCCGTCGCGGACCGCGGTCGTCCGTATGTTCGCGAGATCCGATCCGGTTCCCGGTTCGGTCATGGCGATCGCCGTGACGAATTCGCCGCGGGCGCAGCCGGGCAACCAGCGGCGCTTCTGCTCCTCCGAACCGAACTTGTAGATGTAGGGGACGACCACGTCGGAGTGAAGCGCGAGCGCGAACCCCGAGTCGTACGCGTATGCCATCTCCTCCATCACGACCACGGCGTGCAGGAAGTCGCCGCCCGGCCCGCCGTACTCCTCCTCGAGCCACGTGCACAGGAATCCGCCCTCGCCCGCCTTGCGCCACGCATCGCGATCGACCATCCCATCGCGCATCCAGCGCGCCTGGTTGGGGACGACTTCGCGGTCGACGAACGTGCGGAACGCCTCGCGAAACAGCTCGTGTTCCTCGGAAAACAGCGTGCGCTTCATCGCGCGGAGTATACGGGGTCGGTCGACCGCTCGGCCGCCGCTGTCGCCCGGGACGCGGCGCGCGCCCCACGCGCGCGGGCACGGCCCGGCCGTCGATTTTCTTACCGCGCGCATCAGAAAACTGATGCCTCCGCCGCGGTGAACGCGGCCCCCGCGGCCCCGCCGACCGGCCGCACCAGCCGCGTCGCCCTCTCATCTACGCACGTTACGGCGCCCCTTCGCCCGGCCGGGTCCCGGCACAGCGGCTGGTCCGCGTCTTGCTCTATCGCAGGGCATGACGCGGTCACTGGCTTTGCTTTCCCTGCTCTCCTGGTCCCTGTTCGGCGCCGGCTGCGGCTTCTATTTCGGCGACGACGACGACGACTGTAACTACGGCCTCGACGACCCCTCGCCCGGCGCGTCCCCGGACATGCTGCGCAACCCGGAGACCGGGCAGTGCGAATACTTCGGCGGGGGCTACCCCTGCGACGATCGCTGCGGCCCCTGTCCCGAACCGGCGGGCGCGGAAGCGGACCCGATCGCATACCCGAGTTGGGCGATCTGCGACGGCTACTGCGAGACGCTCGACGAGGTGAGCTGCTGGGCGGCCGACGGCTGCCGCGCGGCGTATGTCGATGTGCCCGACGGCCCGGCGTTCTACCAGTGCTGGGGCACCGACCAGACCGGCCCGATTCGCGGCGGCGACTGCACCGGACTCGACGCCTACACGTGCTCGCTGCACGACGACTGCATCGCGGTTCACGCGGCAGACCCGTGCGGCGCGGAGGCCGACGAGGCCGTGCCCGAGCCGTGCGGCGGCGGCATCGGCTGGTTCGAGTACTGCGCCCCCGAGCCGACCGGCTGCTACGGCGACGGCGATTGCGAACCGGGCCAGCGGTGCAACGCGGACGAGCTGTGCTTGCCGCCGCCGGGCTGTGGGCCCGCGTGCGACGCGGTGTGTTTCGGCTACTGCGTGCCCGACCGAGAACCCGACCCCGGCCGCTGCGACGGCGAGGTGCTGTGCGACGTGCCGACGCCCGACTGCCCCGCGGGCACCACGCCCGGCATCCTCGACGGGTGTTACACCGGCTACTGCATTCCGATCGAGGATTGCGAGGGCGGCCGGACGTGTGGCGGCTTCGGTGGCGAGACCTGTCCGGCGGACCAGTACTGCGACTACGACGCGGGGTGCGGGTTCGATGACGGCACCGGCACCTGCAAGCCGCGGCCGGCCGGCTGCCCGGACGTGGAGGCGCCGGTGTGCGGCTGCGACGGAACGACCTATGCGAACCCGTGCGAAGCCGCGTCGGCCGGCGTCGACTGGCTGCACATGGGTCCGTGCGAGCAGCCGCCGCCGGCGTGCGGCGACCTCACCGACGAGATGGCGTGCGTCGCGCGCGACGACTGCGTCCCGCTGTACGAAGGGATCGACTGCCGGTGCGACGCCACCGGTTGCTGGTGCAACGAGTGGCGGTTCGTCGCGTGTAGCTGACGACGAGCCACGAGCATGGCGAGCGGGTCGCGCGGCGCGCGGCCCGCCGCGCGTTTCGGCCCGCCGGCGCCGCCTCGCGCCCGCGGCTCGCTCGAACGGCACGCGGTCCCGCGCCCCGCGCCCGTGGCCGCCCGCCGTCTCGCGGTGGCCCCGTCGCCCTGTGCGCTCGGCCCCCACTGCCCCGCTCCCCGCTCCCGGCAGCGAGGACGTCCCAGGACGGCCGCGCGCCCTCCGTCCGCCGCGGTCCCCGCTCACCTCCCCGACGCCCGGCAAAAACGCCGCATCCGCCGCCCGCGCGCGAGCAACTCCGCTATGCTGCCGGCCGACACGGCCTCCGGGCGACTCGTCTCGCTCGCGCCGGTGGCCAGCGTGTCGCCACACGGCCCGCCCGGGCCCCGGACTCGGAGGACAACCTATCATGCGCATTCTGATCGCTCTCGTTTCCCTCGCCGCCGCGTTGGCGACGACCGCCTGCAACAAGAGCGGCGGCGGCGGCGGCGCGCCCGACTGCGCCAAGACCGTCGATCACATGCTCGGCCTGATGCCCCCTGACATGAAGCAGATGGTCGGCGACAACAAGGAAAAGCTCGTCACCGCGTGCAAGGAGCAGTCGACGCCCGAGGAGCGCACGTGCATCGTCGCCGCGAAGTCGATGCAGGACATGATGGCCTGCAACAAGCAGCCCGCGGGGGCGGCGGCGGCCGGCGGCGCGCCTCCCGCCGCCAAACCAACGGGCGACCAGGCGGGCGCGGCTGCGGCGGGCGGCGGCGACCAGGCCGCCCAACCGGCCGGCGAAAAGGCGGGCGCGGCGGCCGGCGAGCCCGCGGCCGGCGAGGCCGACCAGGCCGGCGGCGACCAGCCCACCGGCGACCAGCCCGCCGCCGGCCAGGGCGACCAGCCCGCCGACAAGCAGTAGCCGGCCCATCCGGCCACCGGACGGCGGCGTCCGCGCCCGCGGCGGACGCCGCGCGTTTGCCGTCCTGCGCGCCGCCGCCGCCGCGCGTGTAGAATGCGCCGCATGCGCATCCTCATCGCCGACAAGTTCGAGCCCGTCGGGATCGAGGCGCTCGCCGACCTCGGCTTCGACGTGACGTCGGAGCCGACCCTCACGGCGGACGCGTTGCCCGCGGCGCTGGCCGACCGCGATCCGGACGTGCTGGTCGTTCGGTCGACCAAAGTGTCCGCCGACGCGATCGCAGCCGGCCGCCGCCTGAAGTTGATCGTGCGCGCCGGCGCCGGCTACGACACGATCGACGTGGGCGCGGCCTCCCGCGAGGGCGTGTTCGTCGCCAACTGTCCGGGCAAAAACGCGATCGCGGTCGCCGAGCTCACGTGGGCGCTCATCCTGGCGTGCGACCGCCGCGTGCCCGACCAGACCGCCGACCTGCGCGCCGGCAGGTGGAACAAGAAGGAGTACAGCAAGGCGCGCGGCCTGTATGGGCGCACCCTCGGCATCCTCGGCCTCGGCACCATCGCCCGGCACGTCGTGGACCGCGCGCGCGCCTTCGGCATGCCGGTGATCGCCTGGTCGCGCAGCCTCGACGACGCCACGGCCGAGCAGCTCGGCGTCCGGCGAGCGGCGACGCCGCTGGACGTCGCGCGCGCCGCCGACATCGTGTCGGTCCACGTGGCGTCCACTCCCGAAACGCGCCACTTGATCGACGACGCGTTCATCGACGCGATGAAGCCGGGGGCTTACCTCATCAACACGTCGCGCGGCGCGGTGGTCGACGAGGCGGCGCTCGCACGCGGCGTGCAGGAAAAGGGGCTGCGCGCCGGACTCGACGTGTACGCCGGCGAGCCGGGCGCCGCGACCGCGGAGTTTCATCCGGCGATCGTCGACCTGCCCGGCGTCTACGGCACCCACCACGTCGGCGCGTCCACGGACCAGGCGCAGCAGGCGATCGCGATGGAGGCGGTGCGCATCGTCCGCGCGTTCCGCGACACCGGCCAGGTGCCGAACTGCGTCAATCGCGCGCGGCGCAGCTCGGCGACCTGGTCGCTCACGGTCCGTCACCGCAACCGCCCCGGCGTCCTCGCCGCCGTGTTCGACGTCCTGTCGGAGGCGCGCATCAACGTCGAGGAGATGCAGAACATCGTGTACGACGGCGCGGAGGCCGCCTGCGCGATCATCCAGCTCGACAGCGCGCCGACCGACGCTCACCTGGCGGCCATCCGCGACCGCTGCGACGCCATCTTGAGCCTGGACCTGTCCCCGCTGTCGGCCGCCTGATCCGCAAACCGAACCCCATTTCCGGAGACCGCCCATGTCCGATCGCATCTACAACTTTTCCGCCGGCCCGGCCGTGCTGCCCGAATCCGTACTCCGCAGCGCGCAAGACGCCATCTGGAACCTGAACGGCTCCGGCATCGGCGTGCTGGAACACAGCCACCGCGGCGCCGAGTTCTCGGAGGTGCTGCAGCGCA
Source organism: Deltaproteobacteria bacterium (assembly GCA_003696105.1). Lineage (NCBI taxonomy): Bacteria > Pseudomonadati > Myxococcota > Myxococcia > Deltaproteobacteria bacterium. Next base: position 52,290 of record RFGE01000153.1, read on the forward strand.
CCGAGGCTCGCTGCCGCCGCCTCGCGCAGATCCCCGACGACTACGCGGTCCTGTTTCTACAGGGCGGCGCGTCGCTGCAGTTCTGCATGGTCGCGCTGAACCTGCTGCCCGAGGGCGGCACCGCCGACTACATCAACACGGGCGCGTGGTCGAAAAAGGCGATCGCCGAGGCCAACAAACGCGGCGCGGTCCACGTCGCCGCGTCGAGCGAGGACGAGCAGTTCACCTACATCCCATCGGCCGATGCGATCCGCTACAGCGACGCGCCGGCGTACGTCCACTTCACCAGCAACAACACCATCTTCGGCACGCAGTGGGCGACCGAGCCGACCCCGCCGGACGGCGTCCCGCTGGTGTGTGACGCGTCCAGCGACATCTTCTGCCGGCCGATCGACGTGCGACGGTACGGGCTGATCTACGCGGGCGCCCAGAAGAACCTCGGCCCGGCGGGGGTCACGCTCGTCATCGTACGCAAGGATCTGGCCGAGCGCGCCCCCGAATCGCTGCCGACCTACTTGCAGTATCGCACGCACATCAAGGGCGGCAGCTGCTTCAACACGCCGCCGACGTTCGCGATCTACGTGGTCGGTGAAGTCCTCGGCTGGCTCGAGGACGCCGGCGGACTCGACGCGATCGCGGAGCGAAACCGGCAGAAAGCGGCCATGCTCTACGAGGTGCTCGACGACACGGAGTTCTTCCGCGGCACCGCGCGCCCGGATAGTCGCTCGCTGATGAACGTCACGTTCCGCGGACCGTCGGAGGAACTCGAGCAGCGGTTCGTCGCCGAGGCGCGCGCCGCGGGGCTGGCGGGGCTCAAGGGGCACCGCTCGGTCGGCGGCATGCGCGCGAGCATCTACAACGCCATGCCGGTCGAGGGCGTCGCCCGGCTCGCCGAGTTCATGCGCGACTTCGCGCGGCGAAACTGACGCGCGCGCCGGCCGCGCTCGCGTCACAGGCGGATCACGTACAGGATGTCGGCGGCGCCGGCCTCCTCGTCGCCCCAAAACGCCTCGACGACCACGTTGCGCCGCAACCGCCACTCGATCGTGACCTCGTTGAGGTTGGCGCTCGGGTCCGACCCGTCGCGGGTGCGGTAGCCGACGAGCACGCGCCCGCCGAACAGGAACTTGCCGACCTCCCAGCCGTCTGGATGGCGCCGGATCACGTCGATCGGCAACCGCAGCGTGTCGCGCACCGTGCCCGCGAGCACGCCGCCGACCGCGTTGGCGGCGCGCTGCTCGGGAGGCAGCGTCGAATTGTTGGCCTCGTCGGGGTCCTGGCCGAGGATGATCGACAGGATCTGGACGTCGTCGTATTCGGGGACGTCCGACGCGAACCGAACGCGCGGGTCGCTCAGCCGGTCGGACACGAAGATGCTCACGACGGCCGCCGGAAACGCGCGGCGGAGTTCGATGTCCAGATCCGGATCGATCGGCGTCGGTCCGGCGAACCGCGCCTCGGCGCGCGCGATGTCGTACTCGCGCTCGAACAACACGACGGTGCCGTCGACCACCCACACCCGGCCGGCGAGCCAGTCGAGCCCGTCTCCGATGCGCGCGGTGAGGTCGGCGCGAACCCTTGCGTCAGCTTCGGGGCTGGCGACGCGCACCGGCTCCGCCGTCGCGATCGCGAGTTCGATGCGCGTCGGTCCCGCGTCCTCCTCCTGCTCGGGCCGGTCACCGAGCCGGTCGACGTAGACGACATCCTCCAGCGGGCCGGTGTCGTGTAGCTCGCGCCCGGTGTCGGCGAGCCGCACGCGGCCGCCGTGGACCGTGACCGTGGCGCCGACGCGATCGCCGCGCCACGCGCCGGCCAGCGTCGCGGTCGCGTCGACCGTCGCGATGTACGGGCCGGCGACGACCGGGAACCGCTCGGCGACGGCGCGCCCGGCAAACGTCCAGCCGGCGCGGCGCACCGCGCCGTCGATCGCAAGCACCCCGTCGCC
>RFGE01000154.1 GCA_003696105.1 Deltaproteobacteria bacterium
CCCTTGACGAGCCGGGAAAGGGCATCCAAGGGATATACGAGGGGGCGGGCGCCCCCGTGGAAATCGAGGATGCCGCTGGGGACGCGCGCGCGCTTCAGACGCACGTTTTCGCGTTGTCTTCCGGCGCGCGCGTCGCGATCCTCGGCTCGCACCAGTTGGACCATGAGTTGCCCGCGCTCGTGGGCCACGAGGCGTAGTCTTAATCCCCTCGGCGGGGAAAGGGGTCGGCCGACCCCTTGGTTGAAATCGAGAGCGAAACCGGAGGGTTGACAGGCCGTTTCCGACGACCCCCGGCGGAGGGGGGGCGAGAAACGTTGACGTCGCAATCCGGATCGCGAAATTGTCCAGTCATTTTACCGAGGTTGGTCGTCCGCCGATGTCGGCGTGACGACGCGTCGGGTCGGTGGATGCCGAGGACGACTGTGCGACAAGTTGTCATAGAGCGGCGAAGTCAGATGATGCGGAAGGGTTCGGGCGGGTCGAGGATGCCGGGCGCGACGCCCTCGTGGTGGATGCGCTCGCAACAGGCGGCGCACAACCGATAATAGCGCAGACTGTCGGTGCTCGGGTCGTATAGGCCCTCGAGTTGGCTGCGCAAGCGGAGGTAGGCGGCGTGGGACAGGTCGGGGGCTTCGAACACGGATTTCTGGACGCGCACGGCGTAGTCGAGCAGGGCGCGGACGGCGCGGTAGCGGGTGCGGTCGTTGGAGATGTCGAATGCGATCACGGTGCGCATGGGTCACTCGATCCGATAGGGTTCGTAGTGGGGTTGCCGGCCGAGTACGACGCGCGCAAGGTGCCGGACCTGCTGTTCGATGATGTCCCGATAGGCGAGCCGGCGGTCCTCGGGCGGGTAGCGCGCGGCGCTGCGCATGCGACGCTCGAAGGCGTCGATGAAGATGCGCATGCCGTCGCGCTTGACGACCACGGGCTCGCCGTCGCCGGGGTCGTCGAAGTGCTCGGGCGTGAGCATGCCGCGGTTGATGACCGCGAGGACGACGGCGTCGACGGCGGGCGCGCGCATCTCCTCGACGAGATCGCACACGAGCGACGGCCGCCCGGTGAGGGGCGCGTGCAAGGCGCCGACGAACGGATCGAGACCGACGGTGCGGACGGCGCCCTCGACGACGTTGGACAGCAGGGTGTAGCCGAGCGACAGCAGCGCGTTGACGGGATCCATGGGCGGCCGGCGATTTCGCCCCGGGAACGCGAATCCGGGGGCGCGAATGAGATCGCCGAAGGCGCGAAAGTAGGCGGCCGTACCGGATCCTTCGCATCCGCGGATCTCGTCGGGATCGACGGCTCGGCCGGTCCGGACGATGGCGGCGCGCAGGCCGGCGACGGCGCGCGCGATGGCGTCGGTCCGCCCGTGGCGGCGCGCGGCGCGCTGGAGCAGCGTCCGACAGTTGGCGAGCTTGCCGGCGACGATGCGGCGGGCGAGATCCGCGGCGCGGTCGGCGTCGAAGACGAGCGCGCGCATCTGGGCGATGCGCAGGGCGACCTGGCGCGAGACGTCGCTGCCGATGCGGGCGCGAAATCGGCCGTGGTGCGACAGCAAGACGACGTCGATGCCGCGGTCGACGAGCAGCTCGAGCGCGGACGGGGTGACGACGATGTTGCCGACGAGAACGACCTGGTCGACGTCGTGGACGTGGACGATGTCGAGGCGATCGCGTCCGCGGTAGACGTGGAGCGCGGCGCCCTGCCGCCGGATGCTCCCGCCGTCTTGCACCACGTAGATCGAGCGCATCACGCATCCCCGCCGGTCGAGTTGCGGTCGCCGCCGGCGCCGGCGCCAGGCGGCTCGGGCGACGGGTCGGCGTCGGCCTGCAATCGTTCGAGGCGTTCGAGGCGCTCGTCGATGCGCCGCACCCACTGGCCGAGCGTCTCGATCGGGTCCGCGACGAGGTCGTCGTCGTCGAGCCACGCCGCGAAGGGGGCCCACGACGGCGGCGCGGGCGCGGTCTCGCCGGTGGCAAACAGAGCCGGGGTGGCGTAGGGCACCGGGTCGGCGCCGTCGAAGCAGCGGCAGTCGGCGGCCGCGTCGGGGCAGATGCGGCGCAGGCGCCGGCAGCCGGCCGGAGACGGGATGCCGCGCCGCGCGCGCTCCAGCTCGGCGCGCGGCGCGCGTGCGGCGGCGAGCACGTCGTCGGCGAGCTGGCAGGCGGGACCGACGAGTCCGAGGGTGTAGATGACGGCGGACAGCTCGGCGGGCTCGAGCCGGCGCCGCTCGTAGGCGCGGCGGACGAGCGCGCGCAGCACCGCGCAGCCGGAGAGCATCCGTTCGCACGCGGCGCGCTCGTCGTCGCCGGGCGCGATGGCGCGCAGGCGTTCCGCGAGCGACCGCGGGGAGTCGACGGCGACGAGCGCGGGCGCGGGGCCGGCGGGCGGATCCACCTCGGGGGCGGGCAGCGGGGCGAGGCGGCGGCCGAGCACGTCGGCGACGCACGCATCGTCGGCGGGCCGCAACCGCGCGAGGGCGGCGGCGGGGTCGCCGATGGGTTCGAGGCGGTCGTCGAGCAGTGGACAGGGCCGCAAGCTGCCGCGGTGGATGCCCAGCGGCAGCTTCACGAGGCTCGACAGGCCGCGCCGGCCGGGACGGTCCTGCTTGGGAAAAATCTCGACGGACACGTCCGCCGGCTGCGCGCCCGCGGCGGTGACGATTTGGGCGAGCAGCGCGCGCGCGGCGCGGGCGGGCCGGCGCGGGCGGAAGAACAGCCACAGGTGCATGCCGCGGCCGCCGCTGTCGGCGGGCCATAGCGGGATGCCGAGGCGCGCGGCGCAGTCGATGAGCCGGGCCGCGTAGCTGCGCAGGCGCGGATGGCGGCACGGGGAGGCGTCGTCGCCGGCGGTGGCGCGGACCTCGGCGAGGGCGTCGGCGGACAGGTCGAGGTCGAGGACGGCGTAGGCGACGGTGGCGTCGGGAAACAGCAGGTACTGGCCGACGGTGATCGAGCCGCGCAGATGGGCGAGCGCGACGTCCGCGGTGAGCGGCTCGCGCACGGGACGATAGCCGGAGCGCCGACGGCGGTCGTCGTGCCACTGGCGCGCGTACAGGTCGCGGCGGCCGCCGAACCACGACAGGAAGGCGTCGGCGAGGGCGTCGTCGGGGTCGGCGCCGGGGGCGGGGGCGGCGGCGTCGAGCAGC
>RFGE01000155.1 GCA_003696105.1 Deltaproteobacteria bacterium
CGCGACGGGCTCGACCTGCTCGTCGGGGCGCGCGGGCCGACGGGACCCACGCTGCTCGTCGCCTACAACAATGGCGCCGGCGTGCTCGATGCGTTCGCTCGCTCGGAGTCGGCGTTCGACCGCCTCACCCCGGCATTGCCGTTGGCGGCCGCGGATCTCAACGGCGACGGCAAGGCCGACTACGTGTCGGGCGATGCCGTGTGGATCACCGACTACGGGCTGCCGGCCGTCCCGGGGCCGCCGGTCGCGCTGGTGCCGCTGGCGTTTCGCGTGGGTGACGCTCCGTGGTCGGACGCGGCAATCGGCGACCTCAACGGCGACGCGCGTCCCGACGTCGCGGTGGCGTTCGACGGGACGGACGGAATCGACGTGTACCTCGGTACGGCGTCGGGCCTGTTCAACAAGTTTCACGTCGATACGGCGGGGCCGCCGTTCGCCCTGCGGACCGGCGATTTCGACGGAGACCTGGTCGGAGACCTGGCGTTCGCCATCAGCGGACTCGGCGCCGCGCCCGACGAGGTCGCGGTCGCGTTCGGGAGCCCGGCCGGCGGACCCGAGCCGCCGATCGTGATGGGGCAACTCGACTTCGTGCGCATCCTCGAGCCGATGTCGTCGGTCGTCGATCTGGAGTCGGTCGACGCCATCGCCGATCTGCTCGTGCTGTCCGATGAGTTCCCCGACCGCGACGCGGTATCGATCGCGATTCTCACGGGCAACTCGGGACGCCGGATGCTCGCGCCCTTCACTTTGCAGTACGAGGACGAAAACGGCGATCAGTTCGACGTGCCGTCGCGGCTCGCGGTGGGAGACTTCGTGCCGCTCCGGGACGCGGCCGGCGACGATCACCTCGACATCATCACCGTCGCCCAGCCGCAGCGCAATCTCGACGGGACGAGCGAGGTTCCCGAGCCGGAGCCCGCCGACCGCGTGTTCCACATGTGGAGGGTCCCGAGCGACGGACCGGGCGCGGCGCTCAACGCGCTCAACGCGAGCTTCACGGAACTGCCGGCCGGGGCGGAGTTCGAGGCGCGGTGCGGAGAGTGGACGCCGGCGGATCTCGACGGCGACGGCTTCCACGAGATCGTCGGCCTCGACGGTTCGTGGAGCTGCTACGGTGGTGTGGACTCGCCGCCGCCGAGCATCGTCGTGGCCGACGTCGCTGGCGATCTCGGCGTCACCCGGTTCGGTCTCGATGTGCCATATCGCGCGCCGGACAAGCTCGCGGCGGCCGATCTCGACGCGGACGGCGACGACGACCTGCTCGTGCTGTTTCGCGGGCAGGCGCGGCCGTCCGCGGGCGGGAACACATCTGACCCGGCGGAGGGGGCCGCGATCGTCGTGTGGTGGAACGACGGCGGCGAGCTGCAGCTCGCGTCGGAGTCGTCGTTCGTCGTCCCCGGCGCCCATCTGTTGTTCGACGTGGCGCCCGCCCGCCTGTCCGGCGACGACGACATTCCAGAACTCGTCGTGCTCACGGACGCCGGGCTGTTTGCCGCGTCGCTCGATCCCGACACGGCGACGTACCAGGACCTGCACCGCCTCGTGGGCGAACCCGCCGAGGGGCGGCTCGCGGTCGGCGACGTCGACGGAGACGGCCTCGACGACGTCGCGTTCACGGACGGGACCGGCGACGTTCACGTCTACCTGGGCCGTGCCGCGCCACCGCTCGGGGGTGTCGTCGGCGATGCGGTCGCTGTGCCGGATCAAGGAGGTGCTCCGTGAGACGCTCGTTTGCCGCGGTCGCTGCGATTGCAACCATTGCGGTGTCGCTGCCGGGTGCGCGCGCGCAGACCGAGGACCCCGGCGCGCGCGCCGAGGCCGAGCGGCTGTTTCGCGCCGGGGAACGGTTCTATAACGACGGCCAGTACGAGGCCGCTGCGCAGGCGTTCGAGCAAGCGTACGCGCTGCTGCCGCTGCCGGCGATCGCGTTCTCCGCGGCGCAAGCCTACCGGCTTCAGTACTTCATCGACAAGAAGCCGGGGCGCCTCAAGCGGGCGATCGAACTGTACCGCGCGTATCTCGAGCGCGAGCCGGACGGAGCGCGGCGCGCGGATGCGAGCACCAGTTTGGCCGAACTCGAGCCGATCCTGGCGCGCATCGAGGCCAAAGAGGGCACGGTCAAGACCGAGGTCATGGAGAACACCGCGACGCAGGTCATGATCACGGCGCAGGTCGACGGCGCCGCCGTGTCCATCGACGGTGGCGAGTCGTCGCCAGCGCCGGTGATCCGCGAGGTCTCACCGGGCGATCACCGCGTCCGGGTCGAGGCGGACGGCTACTTCCCCGTGGATCTGAAGGTGACGGCCGTCGAGGGGCGACTGGTGCCGGTGGAGGTCACCCTCAAACCGCAGCCGGCGCTCGTGACGTTGCGCGCCGAGGCCGATGCGCAGGTGAGCGTCGACGGGCGCCCCGTCGGTACGACGCCGTTGGCGCGGCCGATCGAACTGGCGGCGGGCACACACTTCATCACGGTCGCCCGCCGCGGGCGCTATCCGTGGAGCCGGGAGATCGAGGTCAAGCGGGGACAGCGCCTCACGCTGTCGGCGGACCTCGACGTGACTCGGCAACGGCGCGCGAGCTACTGGGTCATGGGCGCATCGGCCGTGGGGTTCGCGGCGGCTGGTGTCTACGGCGGGCTCGCGCTGCGCGACGACGGCGATGCCGCCGATTTGCGGGAGCGCATCGCAACCACAGGCGGCACGCCGGACGATGTCATGCGGTATCGCGACCTGGTGGACCGGCGCGATCGCGAGCGGTCGACGATGTTCGCACTGCTCGGCGTCGGCGGTGCGCTCGCAACGACGGGCATATTGTTGTATATGCTCGACAGCCCGCGCGCTGAGGTGCCGCCGTCGGCGCCGCGCGTCGGCGCCGTGGTCGGTGCGGGAAGTGCCGGGTTGTCGGTGTCCGGACGGTTCTGACCGTCGCGGTCGGCATGGATGCCTGCGCGGCACGCGGGCGCTGTCCGCGTGCGCGCAACCGCGAGTTCGGCTATGCTGCTCGCCATGGCGAGCACGCCGGCTGCCGTATCGACGACGACGCTTCCGTTCGACAAGTTCTGGCCGTGGTTGCAGGCGCACGCGAACTGCATTCTGCGCGCTGGCACTCCCGAGGTGCTCCTGTTCGACCACGATGACTACCACTGGCACCTGGCTGCCGAAGACGAGGCAACCCTCGTGGTCCAGCTGGTGCGCGGCAAGGAACTCGTCGGCGAGATCGTCCTGCTTCCCGCCGACATCGCGTACGTGCAGGCAGTCGACGGGGAAGCGGACGAGGTGACGTTCGAGCTGGTCGCCGAGACGGAGACGTCGCGCGAGATCGCCTACCACTTCGTGATGGCCCACGGCTACGACGATTCGGACCTCCCGTCGGCGCGCGACTGGACGCACTGACGGCCGCGTGGACGCCGTCGAGCGGCGGTTGCTCCGCTAACCTGAAGTTCCCCCGCATGTGATGCCCAGATTTCGCGCATACGCGCGAAATCTGGGCCTTTTGCTTGGTTTGCGCTTTGCAAAATGTTCCCATGTAA
>RFGE01000156.1 GCA_003696105.1 Deltaproteobacteria bacterium
CCCCGCGGCGTACCCGACGCCGCGCCGGAGCCCCGCGCGGCCCAACCGCCCCGACGCGCGCCCCCCGACGCGCGGCCGCGAGCCACCCGGCGGCGGCCCCGGCCGGACCGCGGTGCCGTCGACCGCCTGCTCGCCGATGCCGAAGCGGCGCGCCGCAGCGGCCACTGGCTGCGCGTCCTCGCCCTCGGCGAGCGCGCGCTGTCGGCCGATCCGAGCAGCCGCCGGGCCGCATTCCTCATCGGGGAAGCGCTCGTCGAGAGCGGGGACGAGCGCAAGGCTTGCGCCTACTTGCGGAAAGCCGGGACGCGCTGGGGGGCGCCGGCGCTGCGCCGCCGGGCCGGCTGCGGCGATTGACCGGCGCGACCGCCGCCCCGTACACTGGATGCGCCCCGATTCGGGCACGAGACGATGATCGCCACCGTGCAATCCGGTTCACTGAGGTCCGGGCGTGCGCCGGCCGCGGGGTTCGCGGCTCCAGCGACCGCGTGATGCGCCCCACCAACCCCCATGGCACCTGACGTCGACACGGCGGAGGCCGCGCAGGCGGGGCCCACCGCTGCCGGTCGCCTGGCGCCGGGAACCACGCTCGGCGGATTTCGCGTCGACCACCTCGCGCGGCGCACGTCGGTCGGCGAGGTCTACCGGGCGCGCGGCGAAGACGGCGCCCCGGTCGAGCTGTACGTCGTCGCGGCCGACCTGCTCGCCGGGCCCGAGGTGCGCGCCCGCATCGAGCAGGCGATCGCGCGCGCCGCCGCCCTGCACCACAAGAACGTCGCCGGCGTCTCCGGCCTGACGACGGCGGGCGACATCGCGTACGCCGTGGGCGAGTTCGTGGACGGCACGCCGCTGGCCGACCTGCTCGCCCAAAAGCGCGCCGCGCGCACGACGTTCTCGCCCAAGAGCGCGTACAACGTCGTCGCCCACCTGTGCAACGCGCTGTCGGCGATCCACGCGGCCGGGCTGGCCCACGGCCACCTGCACCCGGGCAACGTCGTGGTCGAGCGGTCGGGCCGGGTCAAGCTCACGGAGCTCGGTTTCGCCGACCCGCGCGCGATCGGGACCGGCCCGGCCCGGCCGTACGCGGCGCCCGAGGTCGTCGGGGGCGGCGCCGCCACGCCGGCGGCGGACATCTACAGCCTCGGCGCGATCTTGTACGAGTTGCTCACCGGCACCGCGCCCCGGCCGGGCGCGCAGCCGCCGTCGAAGGTGGTCCCGGCGCTCGGCGCCGCGGTCGACGCCGTCGTCATCCGCGCCGTGCATCCAAACCCGGCGAACCGCTGGCCGGACGCCGCCCAGTTCAAACAGGCGCTGCAACGGGCGATCGACGCGGCGCCGCGGGCGTCGGCCGGGCAACCCGCGGCGAAACGCCCGAGTCTGGCCCAGCAACTCACCGGCGACCAGCGGCAGGCGCTGGCGTCGGCGGCGCCGGCGGCCGCCGACGACACGGTCGAAAAGTGGCTCGTCTCCAAGGGCAAGCTCGACTACGGGCCCTTTACGCTCGCGCAGGTCATCCGGCAGATCGAAACGGACGAGATCCTGCCGGGACACATTCTCATCGACAACGAGACGGGCGAGCGCACACCGGTGGAGAACCACCCGCTGCTGGCCGACATCGTCGACCGCGCGCGGCAGGCGCGCGACGATCGCCGCCGCGCGGAAGCGGAGCAGCAACAGGTCAGGACCGAGACGCGGCGGGGCGCGACCCTATACGCGTTCATCGGCGCCGGTGCGCTCGCGCTCGGCATCGGCGTCTACTTCCTCGTCCACGCCCTCAGCGCCGCGGACGCGGGCGGCGACCACGGACAGGTCGCCGCGATCCGGGAGGGCGAGCTGCAGGCCAAGATCACGTTCATGAAGCCGACGCGCGCGAAGGGCAAGGCGCGGCGCCGAAGCGGCGGCCGGGCGCGCCCCTCCGCCGGCGGGGCCGGCGCCGTGGCCGACGAGTTCGACGGGCCGCTGGACCTCGGCGACGTATCCGAAGACGACGGCGACACGGAGCGCCTCGACGACAGCGACATCAATCCGGTGATCGCGCGCCACGGCGGCGCCCTCGCCGCCTGCCTGCGCAAACACGGCGGCGGCCGGGCCCACGTCCAGTTCGTCATCCGCGGCAACGGGCGCGTGTCGTTCTCGAAGGTCAACGGCGAGACCGGCACCGGCCTCGCGCGGTGCATCGACCGCGTCATGAAAAAGATGGCGTTCCCGGCGTTCAACGGTCCGCGCACCCGCGCCGAGTTCGAGTTGAGCTTCTGACCGCGCCGCCGGCGCACACCATGGCCTCGACCAAGGCAACCATCATTCGAGCGCGCCCCAAGGCCGGGCCGGTCACGGGGTTCGTGCTCAGCGCGCTGTTCGCGGCCGCGATGACGCCGATCGCCATGGCCGACCAGTGGACGGTCCCGCCGGCGCGATTCGCGCTCGGCGAAACCGCGCCCGTGACCGTGCGAGTGCCGCAGTTCAGCGGCCTGCGCGCCGACGCGGCCGGCCTGCGCGTCGAGGGAGGCGCGATCGTCGTCGCGCGCGGCGACCGCATCGGCCCGACGGAAGCGGCGATCATCGATGCGCTGCACGCTCAGCGGCCGGCCGGCGCGACCGCATGGATCGCGTACGCGTGCGGCTTCTTGCTGCTGGCGCTGCTGTATACGGGCTACCTGCGCCGGTCTCACCGCGGTCGATTGTTGCGAATGCAACTCGTATCGCTCGCGCTCACCGTGGCGCTCGCGGCCGCCGTCAAAACGGCACTGTTGCTCACGGAGATGTCCGTGTTCATCGTTCCGGTGGCGGCCGCGGCGATCGTCGCCGCCGTGACGATCGACCTGTTCGCCGGACTCGCGACCGCGCTCGTCGTCGGCGTGTCGATCGCTCTCATGGCGCCGTTCGACGCCGGCGCGATCGCCGTGCTCGTGACGCAGGGTATGGCGGCCGTGCTGTGCATCGGCGACGGCCGCCGGCGCAGCGTCCTCGTCGGCGCGGGCATCGTCGGGGGCATCGCGGCAGCCCTCGTATACCTGGTGTTCTACTACCTGTCGGCTCACGGCGCGCCGCTGGCCGAGCTGGCCGACCCGACGCGGTCGGCGTGGCTCGCGTCGCTCGCCGGCGGCGCGATGTCGGGAATCGCGGCGCTGCTCGCGCTGCCCGTCTACCAGTTTCTTCTCGGCGAGATCACCCAGTCCAAGCTCGTCGAGCTATCGGACCTGTCGAATCCACTGCTGCGCCAGATCGCCGAGAAGGCGCCCGGCACGTGGCAGCACAGCCTCGCGATGGCGAACATGGCGGAGATCGCGGCGAACGCGATCGGCGCCAACGGCCGGCTGGTGCGCGTGGGCGCCTACTACCACGACCTCGGCAAGTCGCTGCAGCCGAAGTACTACATCGAGAACGTCCCCGGCGACGAGCAGAGCCCGCACGACAACCTGCCGCCGGAGGTGTCGTGCGACGCGATCTTTTCCCACGTCACCGAGGGCGTGCGCCTCGGCCGCAAAGCCGGCCTGCCCGAGCGCGTCATCGACTTCATGCACATGCACCACGGCGACGGCCTGCTCGAGTACTTCTGGGCCAAGTGTCAGGAGCAGGGCAACCCGAAGGGGCTCACCGAGGACGACTTCCGGTACCCCGGCGTCCGGCCGCAGACGCGCGAGACGGCGATCCTGGCGATCTGCGATGCGGTCGAAGCGGCGTCGCGCACGCTCAAACAACCGGACGCGCGGGCGATCGAGAACCTCGTCCAGCGGATCGTCTACGGCAAACTGCACCTGGGCCAGCTCGACGACTCCGGGCTCAGCATGTCCGACCTGCGCAAGATCTCCAACTCGCTGGTCGAGACGATCAAGCACGCGCACCACGTGCGCGTCGAGTACCCGTGGCAGCGCGAACAGCGGGAGCGCGAAGCGCGGGAGCGCGCCGCCCGCGAGCAGGCCGCCGAACAGCCGACGGTGGCGGCGGTGCCGCGCGCAGTGGCCGCCGCCTCGCTGGGGCGCGCATCCACGACCCAGCGGCTCGCCAACGAGCCGCCGCTCGACTCGCTCGACGTGCCGCGATCGTACTGGCGGCGCGCGGCGGCGGCCGGCGCCGACGACATCGGGACCGCGCCGACGACGCCGGTGGCCGCGCCGCCGGCCGACCGACCGGATACGGATCCCATCCCGGCGCCGGGCGACGCGGCGGCCCGGGCCGCGTCCGTCGACTCCGCGCCGGCCGCGCAGCCCGCCGCGCCGGCACCACAGCCCGACCCGCCGCCCGCGCCCGCCGCGCCCGATGCGCCGCCCGCGCGCGCCGCGCCGACACCACAGCCCGATGCGCCCGACGCGCCGTCACCGCAGCCCGCGCCCGCCGCGCCGGCACCACAGCCCGCCGCGCCCGCCTCGCCCGCCGCTGAGCCCGCGTCCGCCGCGCCGGCACCACAGCCCGCCGCGCCCGACGCGCCGTCACCGCAGCCCGCGCCCGCCGCGCCGGCACCACAGCCCGCCGCGCCCGACGCGCAGGCCGACCGCGACGAGCCGGCGGAGCCCGCCGCACCCGCGCCGGCCGCGCAGCCGGCTGGCCCCCCGCCGCCGCCGCGGCGCCCCCCGAAGAACACGATCGAACTGCTCAAGTCGGGCGACGGCGAGCCGTCGCCGCTCACCGCCGACGAGCCGACGCCGGAAGGCAGCGCCGGCGACGGCTCGGCCGAGGTGGTCGTCGAGTCCCACCGCGCCCAGTCCGAAGACGGCCTGCTCGAGCCCGGCGTGCTCGTCGTCGGCCCACCCCCGAAGACCCACACCCGCCGCCTCTCCAAGCCCGAAGACGATCGATGAGTCGACGCGGCCCGCGGCCGGCGCCGGCGCGCGCCGTTACTCGAGGATCCCAGGCCGCGTCGTGTGCTCGTCGGACACGCGCACCGCGCGCAGGTCTTCGTACGCGATCAGATAGCGTTCGCGGCGGCGCGTACTCGCGACGACCGCGTCCGGCTCGAGCGTGACGGTGGCGACCTTGTCGAGAACCAGCGGCTCGATCCCCATCGCGACGTACAGTGACACGTCGACGGCATCGGGCACCGACAGCGCGTCGCCGTCCACCTTGGCGCCGGCGTGTCGAGCGAGCAGGTCCTGGAGCGTCTGGCGCGTCATGGCCGCAGCATACCTCGCTTTGACCGCGAGCGCCGCGTGCGCCGGCCGCCCGGCGCCGGCGATTTCGCCGGCCACCCGCGTCGCGGTCGACCGCGCCGAGCGCAGCGAGCGCGCCCGCCGGTACGACCAGGCCCGCGCCTGGTACGAACGGGCGGAGCGCGACGCGCCCGACGCGCGCAGCCGCGCGTGGGCCGCGCGCCAATACGCGGACGCGCTCGCGTTCTGGGGCGAATACCGCGATGCGGAGCGCGCGCTCGAACGCGTGGTGCGCTGGGCGCCCGGCGACGCCTCGGCGTGGCACGACCTGGGCATCCTGCGAGCGCGCCGCGGCGACGTGGCCGGCGCCGAAATGGCCTTGCGCCGCGCGAAGGCGGCGGCGCCGCACGACCCCAGGCCGCGCGTGGCGCTCGCCGCCCTGTGGGTGAACGCCCGGCGATTCGACGCGGCCCTCGCCGAGTACCGCGCCCTGTTGGCGCTCGACCTGCCTCCGCGGCTGCGCGCGGCCGTCCGCCGCGCCATTGCGCTCGTGAGCGCCGAGACGAGGCGCGCGCCCTCCGCGGCGCCGGCCGGTTCGGCGGCGCGACCGCCCGGGCGATCGCCGTGATCGCCGGGCGCCGTGCGCGGCGCGCGCCGGCCGCTATACTCGCCGGGTGCTCCGCGCCTCGCTCGCCCGCGCGCGCCGCGCCGCCGTCGCCGTGACCGCCGCGCTGGCGCTGTGCGCGTTCGACTGGATCGGCAAGATCGAGCTGGATGCCGCCGGCCTCGCGAGCGACGACGCGACGGCGCGCGCGGCGGCGGTCCGGCGGCTGGCCCGCTACGACATCGCGTTCACGCGCGATCACCTGCTGGCGGCGCTGCGCGATCCGTCGGTCGCGGTCCGCACCGAGGCCGCGCGCATCCTGGCGCAGCGCCGCGTGCTGGCCGCGGTGCCGACCGTGATCGGTTGGCTGTCCGAGCCGGATCCCGCGGTCAAGCGGGCCGCCGCTCAAATCCTGGGTGACCTCGGCGACGACCGCGCCGTCGCGCCGCTCGTGCGCGCCCTCGCCGACCCGAACCCGCAGGTCCGCCACGACGTGGTCGTTGCACTCGGAACGATCGGCACGCCGAGCGTCGTCGTGCCGCTGCTCGGCCGGCTCGAGGACGACAAGGCCGACGTACGGCGCGCCGCCGTGGACCAGCTCGCCAGCCTCGGCGACCGCCGCGCGGTGATCCCGCTCGTCGGCGCGTTCGCTGACGCGAGCGCCGACGTGCGCGTGGCGGCCGTCCGCGCGGTCGGCCGCCTCGGCGACCGGGCCGCCGTTCCCGCGCTCGTCCGGCTGTTTCGCGACCCGAACCCGCGCGTGCGGGCCGAGGCGGTCGACGCGCTGGGCAACCTCGAAGCCGTCGACGCCGCGGACATTCTGATCTCGGAGCTGCGTCGCGGCGCCCTCAAGCGCGATTTTCGCGAGCGCGTCGCGTTCGCGCTCGGCAAGCTCGGCCGCGCGGGAGACGCGCGCGCGGTCACCGTCCTGGTCGAGACGCTCGCAGACCCGAGGCTGCGCGCGGCGGCGACCGAGGCGCTGCGCGTCGCCGGCCGCGCGGCGGTGCCCGCCCTGGTCCGCCACCTCGACGGCGAGCTCGCCGGCGATCCGGCGTCGGCGGTCGCGCTGCTGCGCGATGCCGCCGACCCCGCGGCCACCGACGCGCTGGTCCGCGAGCTGGGCCGCGGCCGGGTAAGCCGCGGCCTCGTCCTCGACGCGCTCGGCGCGGCCGGCGACCGGCGGGCACTCGTGCCCGTCTTGACGTTGCTCGACGACGCCGACCCGGCCGTGCGGCGCCAGGCGATGCGCGCGCTGCGGCCCCTGTTGGACGCGCCCGCCGCCGACGTCCTCATCGGCGCGATGGACGACGACGACCCCGAGGTCCGCTCCCTCGCCGCCGAGTACCTCGGGATCCTCGCGTCTCGGGCCGCGGTGCCGCGGCTGGCGCGCGCGGTGCGCGACGGACACCCGCTCCGGCTGCGCTACGCCGCGGCCGAGGCGCTCGGGCGCATCGGCGACGCGCGCGCCGTCCCCGCCCTGGTCGACGCGCTGCGCGCCGGGCCGTCGCCCCTGCGCCGCGCCGCCGCCGATGCGCTTGCGGCGATCGCCGACGAGTCTGCGGTACCGCCGCTGCTGGCGCTCGTCCGCGGCGATGTCGAAGCGGACGCGCGCGGCCACGCGGCCCGCGCGCTCGGCGGCGTCCTGCGCGACCGGCCGCGCGCTGACGCGCGCGCCGCCCTCGCGCCGCTGTGCGCCAGCGGGCCCGTCGAGGTGAGTCTCGCGGCGATCGGCGCGCTCGGCGCCATGGCGGACCCCGCGGCCCGCGACACGCTCGTCGCGGTCGCGCGCACCGCCGACCCGGAGCGGCGGCGCGCCGCGGTGGCGGCCCTCGGCGCGCTGGCCGACCCCGCGGCGGCGCCGGCCGTGCGCGCCGCACTGCGCGCGCGCGACGACCGGGTGGCCGCGGCGGCAGCGTGGGCGCTCGGCGACCTCGGCGACGTCGCGGCGGTCGCCGACCTCGCCCACGCCGCCGCGCGGGGCGGCTGGGCCACCGCGATCAACGCCGCCGGTTCCGTCGCCCGACTCGCCCGCCCCGACGACGCTCCACACCTGCTGCGGCTGCTCCACCACCGCGACCCGCTCGTGCGCGCGAACGCGGCCTGGGGCCTCGGCCGGCTCGAAGCGGCCGATGCGCGCGCCGCGCTCGCGGTCGCGCTGCGCCGCGATCGCAGCTGGCTGGTGCGGCGTGCCGCGGCGCGCGCGCTCGGCGCGATCGGCGGTGCGGACGACGCGTTGGCGGCCGCGGCCGACGGCGACGACGACGAGCGCGTGCGCGCCGCCGCGGCCCGCGCGCGCGGCGGCGAGCGGTTCACGCCGCCGGCGCGCACCGAGTGGCGGGCGTTCGCGTTCGTCCAGCCCGAGGGGCTGGACGCGCCGGTGCGCGGCGAGCCGTACTACGTCGTCGGCGGCGACGGACTGGTCCAGGCGCTGTACACCGACGCGCGCGGCGAGTGGACGGCGGAGCGCTTTCCGCCCGGCGACGCGATCGTGCGGCCGCGCGGCGAGGCGCCGTAGCCGTCGCGGAACGCCGCGCCGGTCGTGCGGTCCCGCGGCGCGGCGCCGCGGGACGCCCGCGTCGCCCCGGGACGCGGTGTGACATCGGCGACCGGCGGCCTCCGATTTTCGGAGAGCCCGCCCGGCCTTCGCGCGAGGCTCGCCGCGAACCTTCGCGCGGTTGGCCGCGCCGGCACGCTGGCACGGCGCGTGCTCGGGCGACCCGATATGCAGACGAGCGTTCCCGCGCCCCACCTGTCGTCCAACCGCCTCGAGGGTTCCCTGTGCGACACGCCGCTCGATCGGCTGCTCGCCGCGTGCCGCCGCCACCTGATCACCGGAACCGTGTGGGTCCGCACGCCGCGCGCGGTCGGCCGGGTCGATCTTCGCGCCGGCGGCGTCGACGCGGCCGAGTTCGGCGATCTCACCGGCGACGACGCGGTGGACGCGCTGTGCCGCCTGGCCGACGGCATGTACGAGTTGGTCCAGCGCCTGCCCGACCTCGACGGCGCGCTCGGCCGCGCCGCGGCGTTCCAGGGTGAGTTGGCGGACGTGCCCCTCGTCGACTTGATGCGCCACTGCGAGGACAACGCTCTCACCTGCACGATCGCGGTCGTGCGGGATTTCGATCGCGGCGCGATCGTGTATCGCGCGGGGGACATCGTCGACGTCGAACTCAACGGCAGCCACGACGACAATCACATCGTCGAGCTGCTGCGCATGGAGGGGGCGCGGTTTCGCGTGACCGCGCCGCCGCTGGACCTCGCGATCGAGGGATGGCCGGCGGTGCAACGCGCGCCGACGGCGCCGTTCGAGCCGCACCGGCCGCGCGCCGCGGCCGGCGCCGCGGCCGACGCTGCGCCGCGCGACCGCACCGCCGGCGACCGCTCCGCCGCGAACGCCACCCGGGCGCGCGGCGGCCGGCGCGCGGCCATCGGGATCGCCCTCGCCGTCGCGTTCGCCGCCGCGGCCTACGCGGCGCGCGCGCTCGGCTGGCTCGGGTGATCGCACGCCGGCGCCCCGCACGCCCGCCCGGGCGCCGGCGGCGGCCGCTACGCGCGAGAGCCAGGGGCTGTCCCTGAGTGCAGTGCGCCTCGGGCGACGCCCGTGGGTTCTCAGGCAAGGCGCGACGAAGGCGCTGGGTGGGCCCAGGGAACGGAGGAGCAGTGCAGCGTGACGGTTCAGGGACATCGCACGTGGTGTGCCGTGTTCAGGGACAGCCCCTGACGCGGCGGGCGATGCCGTACTCGCGCGCGGCGTAGTCGGCCAGTTCGGCCTCGAGCTGGCGGCGGGCGCGAAACAGCCGCGACATCACGGTGCCGATCGGTACGCCGAGCCGCCCGGCGACGTCGCGGTAGCTGCGCCCGCCGAGGTCGGCGAGCAGGATCACCTCCCGGTGTTCCGGCGTGAGCGCCGCCAGCGCGGCGACCACGGCGTCTGAAACTTGCCATTGCAACCAAAACCGCTCCGGATCGCGCGCGGCCTGTGTCCGGTCCGCGCCGTACAGCGCCCGCACCGCATCCTCGCGCGCCTCCGTTTCGAGGCGGCGCTCGCGCCGGCGGCGGCGACAGCCGGTGATGAACTGGTTCGTCATGATGCGAAACAGCCATGCGCGCGCATTCGAGCCGGGGACGAACCCGCTCCACGCGGCGAACGCGCGCGCCAGCGCCTCCTGGACGAGATCCTCCGCGTCGCCCCGGTTGCGGGTGTAGCGCAGCGCGCATGCGTAGAGGGCGCGGCGGTGAGGCAGCACCGCCGCCTCGAACTCCTCCCGCGCCGTGGCCGGCGCTCGATCCCGGGCGACCTGGTCGTGGTTCGCGATCATGCCCGGAGGGAGAGCAACGCGGATGCCAGTCGCACAGCGGCCGCAAATTCAGTGCGTTACCCCGCTGTCCGCTTGCCGCGCCGCCGCGCGCGTTGCCAGCGTGACGCGCGCGCGTGTCAAACCGGCAACGGGCCGCCGCCATCCGCCGGCCCGCGACGGTCCGCGCGCTCCGGCGCCCCTCGCGCCGGTGCCCCGTCCCCGATCAATCCGGCGGGCCGGCGCCCTCGGCTCCGACCGGCGCGGGCCGCGCACGGCGGGTGAGGTCGGCCCGCGCGCGCGGCAGCTCGTCGATCAGATCGCCCGCCATGAGCCCCGCGTCGATCCGGCCGCGCGCCGCGCGGTCGCCGGCCAGGCCGTGCAGGAACACGCCGGCGCGCGCGGCGTCCGCCGGCGGCGCGCCCTGCGCGGCCAGCGCGACGATCACGCCGGTGAGCACGTCGCCCGCGCCGGCGGTCGCCATCGCCGCGTTTCCCGTCGGGTTGACCGTCGTGAAGCCGTCGACCGCCCCGTCGCACACGAGCGTGCGCGCGCCCTTGAGTACGACGACCGCGCGCGTCCGCTCCGCGAGGCGCCGCACCGCGGCGATCCGATCCCGCTCGATGTCGGCCGCACTACACCCGAGCAGGCGGCCGGCCTCCCCCGGGTGCGGCGTGAGTACGACGGGCGCCCGCGCGGCGGCGACGGCGGCGAGGTCGCCCGCCATGTGGTTGAGTGCGTCCGCATCGATCACGACGGGGACCTCCGCACGCTCGAGCACCGCGCGGACGAGCGCCGCGCCGGCCGCGGTCGCCGGCATGCCCGGGCCGATCGCGACTGCGCGCTTGCCGGCGAGCAGTTCTGCCAGCGCGACGTCGAAGCCCGCCGCTTCCGGGTCGATCGCCGCGGTCATCACCTCGTCGGGCGCCGCGGCGTCGGCCCGCGGACCGGCGAGCGTCACCAGGCCGGCCCCCGCCCGCAGCGCCGCCCGCGCGGCCATGCGGCCGGCGCCCCACTTGCCGGGCGACCCGGCGATGACGAGCGCGTGGCCGCGCCGCCCCTTGTGGTCGACCGGCGTCGTCGCCGGCAGCGCCGCCGCCGCGTCGTCCCGCTCGAACACGGCGAGGGACACGCCGTGCACGCGCGCCAACTCGGCCGGGATGCCGATCTCGGCCACCGTGACCTCGCCACAGCGGGCGAATCCCGGCGACGACACCAGCGCCGGCTTGTCGAACGCCATCGTCACGGTCGCGTCCGCGTTGAACGCGACGCCGAGCACCGCGCCGGTGTCCGCCGCCAGCCCGCTCGGGATGTCCACCGCAACCTTGAACCCGCGCGCCCGGTTGAGGACCGCGACGACGCGCGCGTAGTGGCCGGTCACGTCGCGCGCGAGCCCGGTGCCGAACAATGCGTCGACGACGACGTCGGCCCGCTCGATGGCGCGCTCGTGTTCGAGCAGGTCCGCCTCGGTGGCGATCGACGCGACGCGGCCGCCGCACTGTTCGAGCACGCGCAAGTGCAGCGCCGCGTCGCCGGCGACCTTCGCGCGGTCGGCCGCCAGGTACGCGGACGCGGCGTAGCCCCACTCGCGCAACACGCGTGCGGCCACGTAGCCGTCGCCGCCGTTGTTGCCGGCGCCGCACACGACCGCGACCGTGGCGCCCGCGCGCCGGCGCGCGCGCACCACCTCGGCGACGGCCCGCCCGGCCGTCTCCATCAGGACCGCACCCGGAAGCCCGATCTCGTCGATGGTCGCGCGGTCGATCGCGCGCATTTGATCGGCGGTGACTACGTAGCGCACGGCCTCCCCCTTTCGTCCGCCTCGGCGACGACGACTGCCGCCGCCACGCCGGCGGCGTGCGTGAGCGTCAAATGAACGGCCACGACGCCGAGTGCGTCCGCCGCCGCCCGCGCCGCCCCCGCGAGCACCAGGCGCGGCGGTCGCCCCGCTTCCTTGACGACCTCGAGTTCGTGCCAGCGAAGTCCGGGCGGCACGCCGAGCGCCTTGAGCGCCGCTTCCTTCGCCGCAAACCGCGCCGCGTAGTGGCTGGCCCGGTGCGCGCGCGCGTCGGAATACGCGCGTTCGCCGGGCGTGAACAGTTTGTGCACGAACCGATCGCCCCAGCGATCGATCAATCCGGCGATGCGCGGGATCTCGGCGACGTCGAGGCCAATGCCGACGATCACGCCGTCCCCCTCGCCTGTCGTGCGACCACCTCGCCCGCCTCCGTCACGCGCACGCGGCGCGTATCGCGGCCGCCAACTCCTCGGCCCGCGCCCGAATCGCCGCCTCGTCCGGTCCCTCGATCATCACGCGCGCCTTCGGCTCGGTGCCGCTGTAGCGCACCAGCACGCGGCCATCGTCGCCCAGGTCGTCCTCGATCGCGGCGATCAGCTTCTGGACGTCCGGCAGTTCTGCCAGCGGCCGTTTGTGCGCGACGGCAACGTTGACCAGCACCTGCGGCGCGCGTTCCATCACGGAGGCGAGGTCCGCCAGCGGCCGCCCCTCCGACACCATGACTTCGAGCACGCGCAGCGCGGCGACGATGCCGTCGCCGGTGGTGTTGTGATCGAGAAACACCAGGTGTCCAGACTGCTCGCCGCCGAAGTTGTATCCGTCGCGGCGCATCGCGTCGACCACGTAGCGGTCGCCGACCGCGGTGCGCACGAGCGCGATCCCGTGCGCGCGCAGCGCGCGCTCGAGGCCGATGTTCGACATCACCGTGGCGACCACCGTGTTGCGCGCAAGCGTGCCTGCCGCCTTCATCCGCGTCGCGCACAGCGCCATCACCGCGTCGCCGTCGACCACGCGGCCGGCCGCGTCGCACAGCACCGCCCGATCGGCGTCGCCGTCGAGTGCCACCCCGAAGTCCGCTCCCTCGGCCACGACGCGCTCGCACATCGCCTCGGGGTGAAGCGCGCCGCAGCCCGCGTTGATGTTCGTGCCGTCCGGGGATGCGTGGATCGCGACCACGCGCGCGCCGAGTTCCTCGAACACCCGCGGCGCCACCTTGTAGGCTGCGCCATGCGCACAATCGACGACGATCTTGACGCCGTCGAGCGACAGGTGGCGCGGGAAGGTGTTCTTGCAAAACACGATGTAGCGGCCCGCGGCATCGTCGATGCGCGTCGCGTGGCCGATGTCGCCGGCCCGCGCGCGGCGGGCGGCAAGCTCGTCCGACGCCATCAACCGCTCGATCTCCGCCTCGACCGCGTCGTCGAGCTTGAACCCGTCGCGCGAAAACAACTTGATACCGTTGTCCTGGTACGGGTTGTGCGACGCGGAGATCACCACCCCCGCGTCGGCGCGCATCGACGCGGTGACGAACGCGATGCCCGGCGTCGGCAGCGGACCGGTGAGCCATACGTCGCCGCCCATCGACACGATGCCGCTGGCCAGCGCGGTCTCGAACAGGTAGCCCGACAGCCGCGTATCCTTGCCGATCACCACGCGGTCGCGCCGGCCCTGGCTCTCGAGTTGCGCGGCGACCGCCATGCCGAGCCGCAACACCGTCTCCGGGGTCATCGGCTCGACGTTGGCCACGCCGCGCACGCCGTCGGTTCCGAACAGCTTGCGTTCGACCTGGTGTCCCTCGCTCGTCACGGCGTGCATCTATAGCACGCCGTGCGCGGCGTAGGCGCAGCTCGCACAGCCGCGCACGCTACGCGCCGGCCGTCGATCGTGGCGGGCGTTACCGTCGACAAGCCGTCTTGATCCGCCCGCTTGCGTCCCCCACTCTGACGTCGGGGATCATGCACGCAAGGCACGCGAGGGTTGTCCCGGTCGCCGCCGCGGGCGCGATCGCGCTCGCCGCCTCTGGCTGCATCTCGGCCGAACCGTTTCGGTGTGACGACGATGCGCAGTGCGCGGCCGAGGGCGCGGCCGGCGTATGCGAGGCCACCGGCTACTGCAGCTTCGCCGATCCGTCGTGCGCGTCGGGACGCCGCTACGGCGCGCTGGCCGGCGACGTGAGCGACACGTGCACCGCGGCCGATCCCGGGGGCGACCCGGCGCACGACCCCGGCCGGGGCGCGGCCGATCCCGCGCCCGCGTCCGGCCGCGACGGCGACGGCGGACAGGATGAGCCGCCCCCGCCTCCACCGCCGCCCCCGCCTCCCCCCACCCAGTGCGTCGCGGACGTCGCGACCGGCTCCGAGCACACGTGCGCGCTGCGCACCGACGGCGCGGTCTTCTGTTGGGGCAACAACCGCAACGGCGCGCTCGGCGACGGCTCCCTGGTGCCGCGCCTCGCCCCGGTGCGCGTCGAGGGCATCGCCGACGCGGTCGAAGTGGCGGCCGGCGAGTTTCACACCTGCGCCCGCCGCGCCGACGGCACCGTGTGGTGTTGGGGCTACAACGAGTACGGCAGTCTCGGCGACGGCACGACCGTCGATCGCCCGCTGCCGGTGCAGGTCGAGGGGATCGACGACGCCGTCGCGCTGGCGCTCGGCGAGTACCACAGTTGCGCCGTGCGCGCGGACGGGACGCTCTGGTGCTGGGGCCGCAACCAACGCGGCCAACTCGGCGACGGCACGACCACCAACCGGGCCACCGCCGCCCCCGTGCCCGGCATCTCGGGCGTCACCGCAGCGGCCGCGAACGGCCAGCACGTGTGCGCCGTCGCCGGCGACGGAGGCGTCTACTGCTGGGGCAAGAACCTGTTCGGCCAGCTCGCGGACGGATCGACCACCGACCGCAGCTCGCCTCGGCGCATCGACGCGATGGCGCCCGCGGTTCAACTCGCGCTGGGCGGCGAGCACACCTGTTTTCGCACCGCGGACGGCGCCGTGCGATGCGCCGGCCGCAACGAAAGCGGCCAGCTCGGCGACGGCACGACCACCAACCGGCCGCAGCCGGTCGAGGTCGCCGGCCTCACCGACGCGGTCGAGGTCGCCGCGGGCGAGTGGCACACGTGCGCGCGCACCGGCGACGGCCGCGTGTTCTGCTGGGGGTTCAACCTCAACGGCACCCTCGGCGACGGCACGACCACCGACCGGTCCGCGCCGGGGGCGCCGGTGCAAGCGCTGTGGAACGTGAGCGCCATCGCGGCGGGCGAACGCCACAACTGCGCCCTCGCCGACGGGCGTATCCGCTGTTGGGGATACAACGGCGCCGGCCAGCTCGGCGACGGCACCGCGGCCGACGCGGTCGCCCCGGTCGACGTCGACGTGCCCTGCGACTAGGAGGCTGTCCTGCACGGAGTGCGCCTCGGGCGAAGTCCATCGGACCTCGGGCGAGGCGCGACGAAGGCGCTGGGCGGGCCCGAGGAACTGAGCAGCCACGCGGCACGAGGGTTCAGGGACATCGCGCGTCGCCACGCCGCCCCGACGGGCGGACGCCGACACGCGGCGATCCGCTGTTCCTCGACGTGGTACGGGTTCGGGCCAACCCGGGAGTGCCCCGGCGCGATCTTCCCGATCGCCTCGGGCCGTGGAAGTCGGTGTACAACCGGTTCGCCGACTGAGCGGCGAAAGACCACCGGGCGGCGCTCTTCCGCGCGATCCGGATCGAAGCGCACGCAACCGGCTCGCGTGTCGACGGCTCCGGGGTTCGTGCTCACGAAGACGCGCCGGAGGCAAACACGTGGCCGGTCCGGGGCCGAGCATCCAGCGGCGATGGCGACGACACCGCATCGGGGACGCACACGGCCTACGAGCGCGGGCCGCGAGGTAGGACCTCGGGCACGCCGCGCTTTCCCTTCCATCGTTCTTTCGCCTCCCGGCAGGCGACCACGAACCGGTCGAGCCGGCGCGGCGCCGCCAGTCAACCCGGCGCAGCCCCGTTCGTTGTTTGGTGTCGCCGCGGGCGGAACCTCGGACAACTCCCCGCCCGTGGTACGATGCTCCATGGGCCGGCTCGGGGTGATCGCGCTTTTCCTGTTCGGTGTGGGTTGTGGCGGTGGGGACGACGACGATGACGTGGCCGTGGACGCGAGGCCCCGCGCGGTCGATGCGACGGCGGACGTGGTCGACGCGGAGGTCGCCGGCGACGCACGGTCACCGGATGCGACACCGGCCGGGATGGTTCTATACGGGATCGTCAGCGGGCGCCTGGTGACGATCGATACGACGACGGGCGACGCGAGTGACGTCGGTGCCGTCGGGCTCGAGATCACGCGCGCCACGTGGGACGAGGGATCGGGCACGGTCTACGGCGTGTACGACAACACGATCGCTCCGAAGCTGGCGACGATCGATCTCTGCACGGGTGCGGCGACCCACGCCGTCAATCTCACGATCCCCGGCAACCTGATCGACGGGTTCGATTTCGAGGCGGCCAGCGGAACGCTGTATGCGTCGGTGACCGCGGATGGCAACTACCCCCCCGACCATCGAACCGAGCAGTTGGTGACGATCGATCCGGTCACAGGCCGGTCGACCGTCGTGGCGAACTACACGGGGACACTGACCGACGGAGACGTCCTGCTGCTCGACCTGCCTCAGCCGCTGGCCATCGATACGGACACGTCGAACAGCACCGTGACCCTCTACGACCTGTCCCTCGCGAGCGCAGCTGCAACGAACGAGCGAACGACGGGCCCGCCACTGACGGTATTCGAGACGGTACACCAGGGCGTCATCTACGCGCTGGGCGGCGACGGCGCAATCGAGGGGCAGATCGTGACGCTCGACCCGACGACCGGCGTGCCGACCGCTGTCGGGGGCAGCCATGTACCGGCCGACGTGGCCGCTCTGTTCTCCGCGCCGGCGTGCGCGCCGTAGGAGGCTGTTGCACATAGCCGCTGGCTGCGGTCGCGACCGGCGGGCGATCTTCGGCGACCGTCCTCGCGTCCTTCGGTACCGTATAGTCCTACGCGCCCGCGTGCGCGACGGGCGTGCGCCGAACCTCGCCTCGCCTCTCGCAACCTCGCTGGCGCGCCGATACGCAACCGCCTCCTGGGGGCAAACCCACGGTACAGCCACCGCGATGTGCTGACACCTCGTGCTGCGTCGCTCCTCCGTGCCTCGGGCGCACCCAGCGCCTTCGTCGCGCCTTGCCCGACATCCCACGGACGTCGCGTGAGTCACCCTGCGTCCAGGGACGGCGCCTGGGTGCGCGTGCGCGAGTCTGTTACGGCCTTCGCGCACTCCTCGCCGCGGCGGCCGCGCGCCGGGCGCGCGGCGTCCGTGCCTCGCTGCGCTCGGCCGAGCCGGCCCTCGGCGACGTGACCGTCGACACGACCGGGTCCGCGACCGCTCGCCTGTCGCCGCGGCGAGGTGGACACTCACATGTCGCTCTAGTACCGTACCGGCATCGTGCGCCGCCGTTTGGCCGTCGCGACCGTGCTGTGGTGGGGCCTCGGGATCGAACTCGCACCGGGGTTGCACGTCGCACTGCACGAGATGTGGGAGCACCACCACCACGACGGCGACGACGACCGCGACGGCGATCACGGCGCGCCCGATCCCCGTCACGGCCGGCACAGCCTGGCCCACAAGCACGTCGCCATGCACCAGGCTCCGCCTCCGCCGCCGGTGCTGCCCGCGACGGTCGTCGCGGAGCTGAAGTACCGCGATCGCGATCGCGAGGCGCCGCCGTCGCGGTGCCCGACCCGCGCCCGCGCCCGGGGACCTCCGCGTGACGCGCTGCCGATGACGAGCAGCTAGAGTGCCGTCGCGCACGGGCGCGCCGGCGAGGTTGCGAGTTGGAAGGCGCCGGTCGGCGCGCGCCCGCGGCGCACGAGGGCGCGCATCGAGATACGGCGCCGAAGAGCGCGTGGACCTACGCCGGCGATCGACCGCCGGTCGCGACCACGGCCCGCAGCCGTGCGCGACGGACTCGTCCGCGTTCACAACCCATCCGAGGAGGTCACCATGCTCGAACGCACGGCGGGCCTCGCTGCGCTCGCGCTGACCGCGTCGTCGGTGGCGTACGCCCAAAGCGAGGAACCGCGGGGCATCGATTCGCCTGCGCCCCAAGAGCCCCAAAAGGACAAGAACAACGACACGAAAGACGCCGATAGCACGGCTGTCGTCCCCGGCGAAGTCGTCGTCATCGAAGCAGAGGCTCCCTACGTCCCGGTCGCGTCCCGATCCGTTCGCGATCGAGACTTCCTGCTCCGGCCTCGACCGCGCCCGGCCGATATCTTGCGCGTCGTCCCCGGCCTGTTCGTGACCCAACACGCAGGCGGCGGGAAGGCGAACCAGTACTTCCTCCGCGGTTTCGACGCCGATCACGGCACCGACATCGCACTGAGCGTCGACGGCGTGCCCGTGAACATGGTCAGCCACGGCCACGGCCAGGGCTACGCCGACCTGAACTGGGTGATCCCGGAGATCGTCCAGACGATCGACGTGTTCAAGGGCCCATACGCCGCCGACCAGGGCGACTTCGCGACCGCGGGCGCCGTCGACATGGTCACCCACGAGCACATCGATCGATCGTCGATCGCGGTGTCGGGCGGCCGTTTCGATACCTATCGGCTCCTCGGCATCGCCGCGCCCGTCGCCGCAAACGACTGGACGTCCCTGTTTGCGGCAGAAGCGTACTTCACGAACGGACCGTTTCTGAGCGGCGAGAAGTACCACCGGTACAATGCGTTCGCCCGAGTCGTTCGCGCCGCAGGGTCGCGTTCCACCGTCGCGTTCACGGCGACGAGCTACAGCGGCGGCTGGAACGCATCCGGGCAGATTCCCGAACGCGAGGTCGACGCGGGGAATCTCGACCGTTTCGGCTCGCTCGACCCGACCGATGGCGGTAACTCGGCTCGCCACAGCGCGTATGTCACCTATCGCGCCTACCCGGACGACGCGAGCGAGTTCACGCTGCTGGCATATGCCGTGCGCTACCGCTTCGCGCTCTACTCGAACTTCACATTCTGGTTGGTCGATCCCGTTTTGGGCGATCAGATCGAGCAAACCGACGATCGCACGATGACCGGTCTGGCGGCGAAGTACCGCGTTCGGCACGACGTCGGGCCGGTTCGGCTCCACACCACCGTGGGCACCGCGGTCCGCGCCGACGCCGTCGACAACGCCCTGTATCACACCGCCGGCCGGGAGCGGCTCGACACGCGCGTGGATGCGCACGTCGACGAGCGGAGCATCGGCCTATACGGTCAGGCAGACGTGGCGTGGACGCGGTGGCTGCGGACCGTCGTCGGCGCCCGCGTCGATCATTTCGGCTTCCAGGTAGACGACCACCTCGAGGACCGCACGACCACCGGCACCGTCGGTTCCGGCGTGCGCGACCGCGTCATCGTCAGCCCGAAGGCAACCGTCGTGATCACGCCCACCCGCGGCACCGATGTCTACGCCAACTTCGGCATGGGCTTTCACTCCAACGACGCGCGCGCGGTGGTTCGACGTCCCGGCCGCGGCACTCCGCTCGCCCGCGCGACCGGCTACGAGCTCGGCGCGCGGTCGCGACTCCTCGATCGATTCGACCTCGCCGGATCGGCCTGGTTGCTCGACCTCGACAGCGAAACCGTGTGGGTAGGCGATGAAGGTGGAACCGAAGCGCGGGGCCCCACGCGCCGCTACGGAGTGGACGTCGAAGCCCGGGCGGAGATCGCTCCGTGGCTCGTCGCGGATGTGGACGTCACCTACGCGCGCGGGCGGTTCCGCGACCTACCGGCGGGCGAGGATCAGATCCCACTGGCGCCGCGCTTCACGATGACGGCCGGCCTTTCGGCGCTCCACCCGCGGGGCTTCTTCGGCCGCGTCGGCGCCCGCGGCCTGTCGGCCCGGCCGCTCACGGAAGACGGATTCCTGCAAGCTGACGGGTTCACGCTCGTCGATGTGACCGCGGGGTACCGAACCGACCGCTACGAGATATCCGTCGCGGTGGACAACGTGCTCGACGCCGAGTGGCGCGAAGCACAGTTCGCGACGACGTCGCGCGTCGCTGGGGACCCGCCCACCGACAGGCCGCCTCCCGCCGGCGCCTGTCCGGACGGGTCGCGCGTGAGCACCGACGACGACGGCAACTTCGCCGGCTGCGAAGGCGTCCACTTCACTCCCGGCGCCCCCATCAACGTCATGGCCACGCTCCGCCTTTTCTACTAGGGGCTGTCCCTGGGAGGCTGTTGCGCATAGCGGCTGGCTGCGGTCGCGATCGGCGGGCGATCTTTGGCGTACGTCCCCGCACCCTTCGGTTCCGTAGGGTCATACGCGCCGTCGTGCGCTACGGGCGTGCGCCGAACCTCGCCTCGCCTCTCGCAACCTCGCTGGCGCGCCGATACGCAACCGCCTCCTGGCCCCCGGCCAAGCACCGACCGTGACGCCCCGGTGAGGTCACAAAGCACCCCGCGGCGGCAATCCTCGAGCCCACGCGGTGCGGCCGGGGCCGCGCCGCAGTCGAAACTGCCCCGAGGCCGCGCCCGACCTCGACGATCGCATGAACGTGCAGCCGAGTGGGGTCTCCGCGGACCGTCGACGGCCCGGACCGCTCGATCGCCGACTCGCGCAGCGGGTTGTCGCACGACGCCACGACGCTGCAAACCGACGGCGTGTCTGTGGATGCCAACGCGAGCTCGAGCGGACGACACGGCACCGGCGGGCGACCACAACACCCGCATCCATACGCGCCATTGTCGCAGGCGACGGCATTGGCACAGGCAATGGCGTCCATCGGAACGGAGCAGTCGCCGAACGCGGCATGCCTGCGATATGATCATCACGACGAACAAGCTGCTTGACTGCGCACGCGGTTTCCTGCCACCGGATCGACCGGGCATCGGGCGCCGTACGTCCCGTGGACCGCCCCGGCCCGTATCCGGACACTCGCACATCCCAATGGACCACGACGACTCGCGACCATTGCGCGGACGCCGCCAGGTGTTTGCCACCCTGATCCTCGTGCCGGGCGCCCTCGCGGTGGTCGCAATCGTGACAGTCTGGTTCGTAAGCAAACCCGATCCTGACGCCGACCTCGGGTTTCGGCTCGATGACGCCTGGATCCATATGGTCTACGGGCGCGAACTCGCCAGATCGGGCATGCTCGCGTACAACCCCGGCACACCGGCCACCGGAGCCACATCGCCGCTCTGGGCCGCGCTCCTCGCGGTCTTGCATCTCTTTGTCGGCGCGACATCGCCGAACACCCTCGTCGTCGCGGTCTATATCGTTTCCGGCGTGTTTCACGTCGCGACGGCAGTCGGCTGTGCCTACCTCACATATCGCCTCATCGGTCGAAGCACCGAGGCCGTCGTCGCCGGCGCGCTCGTCGGCGTCTCGCCCACGATGGCGGCTGCGAGCTTTTCCGGCATGGAGGTGTCCTTGACCGCGTGCCTCCTCGTCTGCGGCGTGTTGGTCTACCACCTGGGGCACCTACGAGCCGCGGGATGGACGCTCGCCCTCGCTTGCCTCGCCCGACC
>RFGE01000157.1 GCA_003696105.1 Deltaproteobacteria bacterium
AGCCGGTCGGTCCACAGGAGCGCCTCCTCGATCGTGCGCGGCGCCGCTTCGCGCGCGCACAAGATCTCCGAGGGCTCGGCATCCGCGACGGTGGCGAGAAAATCGGGTGTGTAGAGGCGCGCGCGCAGCTCCGGATCGAGTTGCCGGCGCAGGTGGAGGAGCGCGGCGGCCGGTTCGACGTGCGAGAGCGTCTCGAGGATGCGACGCAAGCGGGGCCAGCGCGGAGACCGGCGCACGGACTCGGGCAACCGATCGAGTGCGACGCGAGCGATGGCCGCGCGGGCGCGCGACAGCTGCCCCAGCTTCATCAGCCAGAAAGCGAGCACGTGATGCTGGTATCCACCGAACAGCTCGTCGCCGCCGTCGCCCGTGAGTACGGCGGTGACGTGACGCCGGGCCGCGCGCGCCAGGTGAACGACCGGGAGCGCGGCCGGGTCCGAGAACGGCTCGTCGAACAGCCGGGCCAGCTCGCCTGGGTCGGCGGCCTGGGGCGACAGGACGACCTCCTCGAGCGCGACCCGGTGGTGCCGCGCGACGCGACGCGCGTGGGGAAGCTCGCTGTATGGCGCCTCGCGATAGCCCACGGCGAAGGCACGCAGGCCCTGGGCCGCGGAGGCGGCGCGCCCGAGAACGAGGGTCGAGTCGATGCCGCCCGACAGGTAGAGACCGACCGGCACGTCGGCGACGAGTTGCTCGGCGACCGCGGCGCGAAGCCGCGCGCCGGTCTCCTCGACCATCGCGTCCAGGCGGCCGCGCGACGCCGGCCGCGCGCGCAGCGACCAGTACTGGCGCAGCCGCGTCCGGCCGCCAGCGTCACGAATCAGAATCGTCGCGGGTGGCAGGCGCCGGATCGCGCGGTAACAGGTGAACGGGGACGGCACGAACTGCAGCGACAGAAACAGGTCCACGCCCCGCGGGTCGATGTCACGCGGGATTCCCGCGGCGAGGAGCGCCTTGATCTCCGACGCGAACAGAAGCGCGCCGTTTTGCTCAGCGTAAAATAGCGGCTTTTGCCCGAAGTGGTCGCGGGCGAGGAGCAGCCGGCGCTCGCGCGCGTCCCACAGCGCGAACGCGAACATGCCGCGCAACCTGGAGACCATCTCATCGCCGGCCTCCTCGTAGAGGTGGACGAGCACCTCGGAGTCCGTCCGCGAGCGAAATCGATGCCCCCGACCCTCGAGGTCGGCGCGAAGCTCCGCGAAGTTGTAGATTTCCCCGTTGAAGACCACGTGCACGCGCCCGTCCTCGTTGGACATCGGCTGGCGCCCCGCGGGGGACAGGTCGAGCAGCGCCAGCCGCCGGTGGCCGAGGCTGCAGTCGGCGTCGTGCCAGAGGCCCGCGTCGTCCGGCCCGCGGTGCGCGATCGCCTCCGCCATCCGTTCGACCCGTGCCTCGCGGTCGGGCCAAGTACCGGCGATACCCGCGATGCCGCACATCAGATCGCCCGTCGGCCGCGCAGACTACACGCGCAACGGTCCAGCGGCGCCAGGCTCATCCTGCCCGCGCGGCGTCGCGCCGATCGCCCTCGACGAGAAAGTTCCCGATCGCGAGCGCCTCCAGGTTGCCCTCGCGGAAGGCGCGGATGGCGTCCTCGGGCGTGCACACGATCGGCTCCTCGTGCATGTTGAAGCTCGTGTTGATGAGCGTCGGGATGCCGGTCCGCTCGTGGTACAGCCGCAGCACCTTGTAGACCGACGGATTGGTCGACTCGTCCACGAGCTGCGGCCTCGCCGTTCCGTCGACGTGGACCGCGGCCGGCGACTGCTTGCGCATCTGCTGCGAGCAGTTCGTCGTGATCGTCATGAAGCGGGCGGCGTGGTCCATGCCGGCGACGTTGTCGTAGAGCGCGTCGGCGTGCTCGCGCAGCGAGATCGGCGCAAACGGCATGAACTCGGTGCGCCCGAGGCGCTCGTTGAGCCACTTGTTGACGGCCGGGTCCACCGCCGGGTAGAGGATGGAGCGGTTTCCGAGCGCGCGCGGGCCGAACTCCATGCGGCCGTCGAACCGGGCGACGACGCGATTTTGTAGCAGGAGGTCGACGACGTCGCGCTCGATATCCTTCGAACGCCGGTACCGCAGCCCCGAGGCGTCGAGCGCCTGCTCGATGGCGCGATCGTCGAAGGAGGGCCCCAGGTACATGTCCCGGACCGGGCGCGGCGCCAGTCCGCGGAGATCGGCGTAGAGCGCCAGGGCCGCTCCGGCGCCGACACCGCCGTCGCCCATGTTCGGGAAGATGAAGACCGACTCCACCTCCGGGATCTCGAGGACCCGCTGGTTCATCTTGACGTTGGCGAACACGCCGCCGGCACAGGCCACGTGCTTGACGCCCGTGCGGCGCACCCAGCGCGCGATGTACAGGGTGGCGACGTCTTCGAGGACCCGCTGGTAGGCGGCGGCGACGTCGGCCGGCTCATTGTCCTCGACGAGCCGCCGCTCGAACCAGGGATCTTGCGCGGACTTGAAGCGGTAGTAGTCGGGGTGTTCGAGATCGAACCGCGCGCGCACGGTGGCGTACAGCTTGTCGGGGTCGCCGTAGGCCGCGAGCCCGACGATCTTACCCTCGTGACGGTTCGGCTTGAAACCGAGCGCCTGGGTGACGCGCCGGTAGAAGGTGCCGAGCGAGTGCGGGTAGGGGATCGGTGCGAGCAAGCGCAGCCGGCCCCCTTCGCCCAAGTAGAAGGAGCCCGATTGCCCGCTGCCATACCCATCGAGGGAGACGACCAGGCACCGGTCGAACCCCGAGCAGTAGTACGCGCTCGCCACGTGGGCGCGGTGGTGGTCGACGTAGACGAGGCGATCGGCCAGGCCCCACTCCGCGAGTGTGGCGCGAAGCCGCCGCTCCGTGCCG
>RFGE01000158.1 GCA_003696105.1 Deltaproteobacteria bacterium
CCCGTCGAACCCGCGCCCGTCGAACCCGCGCCGGTCGAGCCCGCGGCGGCCGAACCCGCGCCCGTCGCGCCCGCGGCGGCCGCGCCCGCGCCCGTCGAACCCGCGCCCGTCGAACCCGCGCCGGTCGAGCCCGCGGCGGCCGAACCCGCGCCCGTCGAGCCCGCGGCGGCCGAGCCCGTGCCCGTCGAACCCGCGCCGGTCGAGCCCGCGGCGGCCGCGCCCGCGCCGGCCGACGACGTGTACGTCGCACCGGAGCCGCCGCCGTCGACGTTCGACGACCTCCCGCCGGGTCTCGCGCTCGACGACCTCGGCCTGCCGTTCGAGGCCGTCCCGGACCCCGCGGCCGAGCGCGAGGACGCCGACGAACTGCTCGCGGTGTGCGAACGCGAGCTCGCGCGCGTCGACGACCCACAGCGGCTGGCGGCTCTGCGCCTCGAATGTGCGCGGCTCGCGCTGGTCCTCGACGACCCGGACGCGGCGCGCGCGCACCTCGACGCCGCGGCGGACAGCGACCCGCGATCGCCGCTGGCCGCGCTGCTGGCGCGGTTCGCCGCACGCGCCGCGGGCGACGCCGGCGCCGAGGCGGCCGCGTGGATGGCCCAACTCGACCGCGTCGCGCCGGCCGAACGCCGGGCGCTGGGCCTGTGGCACGCGGCGCGGTGCGCAGCCGACGGCGACCTCGCCGCCGCGCGCGCCGCGCTCGACGCGGCCGGCGCCGGCGGCGACCCGCTCGCGGCGTGGATCGCGATCGACGCGGCCGTCGCGGACGGTGACTGGCGCGCGGTCGGCGCGGCCGTCGCCGAGCTCGCGGCCGCCTTCGGCGACGGACCCGGCGCCGCCGACCTCCGCGCGGCCGCCGGCGCGATCGCCGCCGCGGCGGGGGACGCGGATGCGGCCGTCGACGCGTACCGTGCCGCTCTCCGCGCCGATCCGGCGTCGCGCCCGGCGACCCGCGGGCTGCAGCGCCTCGCGCTGCGCGCCGACCGCCTGCAGGATGCCGCCGAGGCGGCCGGCCGGCTGCTGGCCGCCGGCCTCGCCGACGCGGACCCGGCGCTCGCTGCCGCGATCGCGCTGCGCCGGGCCCATCTGGCGCGGTCGCTCGGCGATGTCAGCGGTTGGGCGGAAAGCTTGAGTACGGTCGTCGCGCTCGCCCCCGACGACGCGCGCGCGGCCGCCGAACTGGGCGACGCGCTTGCGGCGACCGGCGACCGCGCCGGCGCGATCATCGCGCTGCGCGCCGCGTCAGCCCGCGCCACCGATCCGGCGTTGGCGGCCGCCGCATGCCGCCGCGCGGTCGCGCTGGCCGCGGAGGCCGGTGCGCCGCCGGCGGAGATCGCAGAGCTGGCGCGCCGGTGGATGGACCTCGATCCCGGCGATCCGCAGGCCCGCCAGGTCCTCATCGACGCGCTGGCGGCCGCCGGCGACGTCGACGGCCTCGTCGACCTTCACCGAGCGGCGGCCGCGACCGATCCGGACGGCGGCGTCTACGAGCGGGTCACGGCGGCCAAGCGGCTGGTCGCCGCGGGGCGCGTCGACGAGGCGATCCGGGAACTGCGCGCCGCTCGCGCCGCCGGCCCGCCGTCGCCGGTCGTCGACGACAGCCTCGCGCGCGCGCTCGCGTTCGCCGGTCTCACCGAGCAGCGCGCGCAGTTGTTGGCGGAACTGGCCGACACCGAGGCCGACTTCCGCGACCCGGAGGTGGCGGCCCTGCGCGCCGCGCAGGCGGCCGAGGACTTCGCGTACGAGCTGTTGTCGGCGGATACGGCGCTGGCCGCGGCGGCGCCCGCGGCGGTCGACCGCGCGCTGGCGCTGTGGCGGCGCGTGGCCGATCTGGACCCGGCGTCGCAGCTCGCGCACGGCGCGATTCGCCGCCTCGCGGAACGGGCGGTGGGGCGAACCGGCGACGCCGACGTGCTCGACGGCGCCCTCGCCGCCGCGCAGGCGGCCGCCGGCCATCCGTCGCGCGCCGCGGGCATCGCCGTCGAGCGAGCGGTCCGCCGGTGGGCGCCGCCGCGGCTCGACGCGGCCGGCGCCGAGGAGGTGCTGCGGGCCGCGCGCGCCGTCGCACCCGGCGATCCGCGGCCGGCCGCGCTGCTGGTCGCCGTGGTCGCCGCGCAGCGCCGCTATCGCGAGGCGGCCGACGCCCTCGCCGAGTGGGCCGCAGCGCTCGGCGCCGCGCCCGCGGCTCACGCGCTTCGCTTCCGCGCGGCGGAGTGGCTGCACGAGTACACCGAGGAGGCGGCGCGGGTCGTCGAGGTCCTTGCACCGGTCGTCGCGGCGTACCCGGACTTTGCCCCGGCTGCGGCCCTGCTCGAGGCCGCCCACCGGGCGCTCGGCGACGCCGCGCTGCTGACGGAGGATCTCGAGCGCCGGCGCGAGCGCGGCGACGCCGCCGATCCGTTCTCGCTGCTCGTACGCGAGGCCGAACTGCTCGAGGATCGCGTCGGCGATCCCGCGCGCGCCGCGGACCTGTATGCCCGCGCGCTCGAACGGCGCCCGGGCGATCCCTTCGCTCAGCTCGGCCTCGCGCGCGCCGCCGAGGCCGCCGGCGAACTCGCCACGCTGTCCCAGCTCGCGCTCGATGCGCTCAAACGCGCCGACGAACTTGGCGACGCGCGGGCGAAGGCAGCCGCCTACGAGGAGCTGGCGCGCATCGACGCGGAGCTGCGCGGCGACGCGAGTTCCGCGCGCTTCAGCTACGAGGCCGCCGCCAAGCTCGACCCGGAGCGCTGGCCGGTGCTGCGCGCGCTCGAGCTGGCGTACCTGGCCGACGGGCGCGACGACGACCTCGCCCGCGTCTACGACTGGGAGGTCCGCGCGGCGCGCCATCCAGCCGATGCGGTCGCGCTATCGCTCGCGCGGGCGCGCGCGCTCGAGCGCGCCGGCCATGCCGCGTCCGAGGTGCTCGCCGAGTACCGCCGCGCGTACGACCTCGACCAGCGATGTGCGTTGGCGCTACAACGACTCGAGGCCGCCGCGCGCGCGCGCGGCCCGTCTGCCGAGCTGGCCGCGTTCGAGGAGGCCGCGGCGCGCCTGTTCGATCACGATGCGCGCGCCAAGGCCGCGTTCCTCACCCGGGCGGGAGAAACCCGGGTCGCGATCGGCGACGTCGAGGGCGCGGTCGACTGCTTCCGCGCGGCGGCGGACGCGCTGCCCGGCTACCTGCCGGCGCTGGTCGGCTGGCGGCGCGCGGCGCTCGCCGGCGGATTGTGGCTGGACGTCGGCGAGGCGGCGGAGCGCCAGGCCCAGTACGAGACGGACGACGCGGAGCGCGCGGCGCTCGAGCACCTCGCCGGTGTCGCCTACATGGATCGGGCGATGAGTCCCGAGCGCGCCATCCCGGCGCTGCGGCGCGTGCTCACCCTCGTGCCCGACCACGTCGACGCCTACCTGCGCCTGCGCGCCATGTTCGAGGAGAACGCGGCGCACGACGACCTCGTCGAGTTGCTCGAGCGGCGGCTCGCGGTCGAGGAGGTGCCCGCCTACCGGCGCGAACTCCACCACGCGCTGGCCGCGCTGCACCGGGACTACCTCGACAATCCCGACGGCGCGCGCGCCCACTTGCGCGCCGCGCTCGCGATCGATCCGCGCGACGCGCAGGCGCTCGCCGGCCTCGCCGGCATCGCGCTGGCGCAGCAGGATTGGGCCGGCGCGGCCGAGGCGCTGGCCGCGAGCGCGCAGGTCGAAACCGACCCGGATCGGTTGCGCGAGATCCTGGCGAAGCTGGGCGCGCTGGCGGCCGACCACCTGCACGACGCGAGCGCGGCCGTCGCGGCCTACCGGCGAGTCCTGCAGATCGAGCCGGCGAATCGCGAAGCGCTCGAGCGGCTCAGCGTCCTGTGCGCCGACGTCGGCGACTACACGGCGGCGCTGCAGGCGTGCGAACAGCTGCTGCGCGACCGGCGGCGCACGCCCGACGAGCAGATCGCCATTCTGCACCGGGTGGGCGACATCTACCAGCGGATGAACGAGCCCGCGCGCGCCGAGCGCGCCTACCGCGCGGCGCTCGACGTCGACCCGACGAGCGAAGCGGCCCTCGATGCGCTCGTGCGGTTCTTCCGGCTCGGCGGCGATCTGCGCAGCCTGCGGGTTCACCTCGACACGGTCGCCACCGCCATGCGCAAGCGCCTCGAGCGCGTTCCGCTGGACCGCACCGCCTACCACGTGCTCGCGCGCGTGCTCGCCACGCGCGAGGAGGTCGGCGTTCGCGGGTCG
Organism: Deltaproteobacteria bacterium; assembly: GCA_003696105.1. NCBI lineage: Bacteria > Pseudomonadati > Myxococcota > Myxococcia > Deltaproteobacteria bacterium. The sequence goes on from RFGE01000158.1 coordinate 4,216, forward strand.
CTCGCCGCCGCGATGTGCGCCGCCGAGTTGGCGCGGGCGCTCGGGTCGGACGACCCGGAGGACGTGCGGCTCGCCGAGGCGGCGGCGCGCGCCGTCGGTGACGCCAGCCCGCTGGCGGCGCCGGAGGCGGCCGACCTGTTGTTCGCCGGCGACGTGCCCAACGGGCTGCGCCAGCTGATGCGCGCGATCGACGAGCGGCTCGCCAAGGCGATGGCGGGCGACCTGAAGCGCTACGGCGTCGGCCGCGGCGACCGCGCCGGCCGCGACAGCGCGCTGGCCGCGGCGGTGCGCGCCGTCGCCGAGGAGCTGGGCCTCGGCGACGTGGACGTGTACGTGACCGCCCGCGAGCCGACCGCGCTGGTCGCCGACACCGCCGGCGGGTTGCGCGTCATCGTCGGGGCGGCGCTCGCGGACGCCCCCGGGGCGCGGCTGCGGTTCTTCGCGGGCCGCGCGCTCGCGTTGGCGGCGGCCGGCATGGCCGTGCCGGCGCGGCTGGACGCGTCGACCTTCGGCGCGGTGCTCGTCGCGCTGCTGCGCGCGTTCCGCCCGGACTTTTCCCCCGGCGGCGTCGACCTGGGCGCCGTCGCCGAGCAACAGAGCCACCTGCGCAAGGTGATCCCGGGCGGCATGCTGTCCGAACTCGGTCCCTACGCGGTGGAGTGCGCGGGCGTGGACTTCGACCACCTGCGCATCTGGGAGGGCATCGCCGCGGCGGGCGACCGGGCGGGGCTGGTCGCCGCGGGCCGCGTGCAGCCGGCGATCGAAGCGCTCGCACAGATCGCCGGCGTGCCGGACGTCGCGGCGGCGGCGAACCATCCGGCGGTGCAGCGGCTCATGCGGTTCGCCGTGAGCGAGGACTACGTCGCTCTGCGGCGCGGCGGCTGAGCGGCTGGCGCGCCGTTTGCTTCGGTCTCCCACAGACGGAGTTGCGCAAACCTCGTTTCGGGGAGATAGATTCGTGTTCGTGAACAGAAATTCAGTATGGCTCGGCTTGCTGGCCACTGCGGTAGCCGGGGCGTGCGGTCCCGGTGGCAGCCCGCCCGAGTTCGACCCGATCGCCGACCAGGAGGCGGTCGTCGGGGTCGAGTTCGTGCTCGAGCTGCGCGCGACCGACCCCGACGGCGACGACCTCCACTACCGCTTCGACGCCGGCGTGCCGGACATCCACGGCCGCGCGGACCTCACCCGCCGTCCCGACGGGTCCGCCGTGTTCCGCTGGACGCCGCGCGCGTCGGACGTGAGCGACGGCTGGCTGTTCGACTTCACCGTGTCCGACGGCAGCCACGAGGACACGGTCACGATCCGGATCGCCGTGAGGTCGGCCGCCGGCGGCGCGGGCGCGCCGGTGTTCCGCGAGCCGACCGGCACCGGGCGCACGCTCGATCTGGCGACGCAGACGTGCGTCACCGTGCCGATCGTCGTCGAGGACGCCGACTCGACTTCGATCGCGCTGACCATGCAGGAGCCGATCATCGCCGGTTCGCAGCTCGACGCCGCCCCCGACGGGCTGTCGGGGACGTGGACCTGGTGTCCGAGCGAACGCCAGATCGACACCGATGACCGCTACCTGCTCACGCTCAGCGCCGACGACTTCACCAATCCGCCGACCATCAAGCGCTTCCTCATCGTATTGCGCAAGCCACCGAAGCCCGACTGCCCGGGCGACGCGCCGGTCGTGGCGCACACCCCGTCGGACGAGACCACGCTCGTCGGCCTCACGCTCGTCGCCGACATCTCCGACGACCAGGGGCTCAAGGGCGAGCCGCTGCTGTACTACTCGACCGCGCCGCCGGCCGATCCGCCCGACCTCGGCGCGATGACCCAGGTGTCGATGGTGTTGCTCGACGGCGACCTGCGCGCCGGCACGTGGGGCGCGGACGTGCCCAATCCGGTCGCGGGCCAGCCGGCCGGCGCGACCGCCGACCTCTACTACGTGATCGTCGCGCAGGACAACGACGACGCCGACGGCGACTGCGATCACGTCACCCAGGCACCGGCGACCGGCGCGTATCACATGACGGTGACCAGCCCGGGCGGCGCCGGCGGCGCGGGCGTGTGCGAGCCGTGCACCGCCGACATCCAGTGCGGCGACGCCGGCGATCTGTGCGTCCGCATCGGGCCGATGCTCGACTCCTACTGCACGTCGGCCTGCTCGAGCGATGCCGACTGTCCCGCCGGCTATGCCTGCTCCCCGGCCGAAGTCGCGTCCGTCGACGGCGCGGCGGGGCGTCAGTGCATCCCCGAGTCCGGCCGCTGCGACGGCGGCGGCGCCGCGTGCGCCGACGACGCATTCGAGGACAACGACGCGCCCGCGGACGCGACGCCGATCGTCCCGGGCGCAACGGCCGACCTCGTGAGCTGCGACGTCACGTCCACCACGGACGACGAGGACTTCTTCCGCATCGACCTGACCGCTGACGCGCAGGTCGATCTGACCTTGGCCGGCACGTCGGCGTCGGACCTCGACCTGCAACTCTGGGCGGCCGATGGGTCGGTGCTCGCCTCGTCGGTGTCCCTCACGTCCAGCGAATCGATCTCCGCGTGTCTCGAACCGGGAACCTACTACGTGCGGGTGTACGCGTGGAACCCCGCGCGGAACCCGTACACGCTCACGTACGCGCGCACGCCGACGTCGTGCGGCGGCGCCAGCTGCGACGACGACGACGCGGAGGACGACGACTCGCCGGCGCAGGCGAGGGCGACCGACATCTATCCGGATCCGTACGTGTCGACCACCAACGCGATCTGCGCCGGGGACGACGACTGGTATGCGGTCGACCTGTACGATGGTGAGACGGTCGTCGTCGACCTCACCTTCGAGCAGACCAACTCGACCGAAGATCTTGACCTGCACTTTCACGACGCGGCCGGCGTCGACCTCACTCCCTGCACCGAGGAAAACCCCCTCACGTGTACGTCGAGCCAGGGCCAGAGCGCGACCTCCAACGAGCACTTCGAGTACACCGTGGCCGACTCCGCGTGCCTGCCGTGTCGCTACTATGTGGTCGTCCACGGCTGGAACGGCAGTGAGAACCTCTACGACATTCGCATCGGCCTGCAATAGGCGCGGCGTCGCGGCCGTCGTCGCGCTCGCCGCGCTCGCCGCGTGCGCCGACGGCGACATCGGCGGCCCGGTGCCCGACTCCGCGCTCGAGGGAATCGCGCTGACCGCCGTCGCTCCGGCCGTCGCCGTTCCCGGCACCGTGTTGGTCCTGTCGGGGCGCAGCTTCGTCGACGCCCAGTGGGGCGACACGCGGCTGCGGCTGTCCGGTACGTTTGCCGGCCGGCCGGTCGACGTCGCCGTCCCCGCGCGCTTCGCGGCGTACGACCGGCTCGAGGTGGATGTCGGCGACGTGCTGTACGACGCGCTCGGCGGCGAACTCGGCGAGCTGGTCGCCGATGCGGTCGTCGAGGTCGACAGCCGGTACGACGGCCGCACGTACCGCACCGACCCGCTGGCCGTCGCGATCCGATTCGAGCGCGAACTCGCGCCGCGAATCGCGTCGCTGCAGACCGGCGGCGTCATCTTCGCCAACGACGACATCGCGATCGAGGGCGACGGGCTGCTGCTCGGCGGGAGCGAGGGCCGCACGATCGCGGTCGTCGAGGGGTGTTTCGCGCCCGCCGGCGGCGGCGCGTGCGCGCGGGTCGCGCCGGTCGAGGTGCCGGTCGTGCCCGCGGCGCCGTTCGACCGCACGCGCGGCACCTTCCGCTTCGTCCCGGCGATCGCCGGCATCGGCCCGGGGCGGTTCGACGGCACCGTCGCGTTGCGCAACGATCACGCCGCGACCGGCGCGCGCGTCGACGGTGACCGGCGCACGGCGCAGTACGAACGCATCGAGGCGGCGGTGTTCGACCTCGGCCCGACGGCCGCGAGTCTCGGCCAGTACGTGGTCGTGCGCGGCGGCGGTTTCGTCGGCGTGGCCGACGGCGGCGCGACGCTGCTCGCGCTGTCCGGCACGTTCTCGCCCGACGGCGGCGGTCCGGCCGTCCCCGTCGACCTGGAACTCGTCGCCGAAGTCGTCGACGGCCACACCGCGCGCTACGTGCTCAACGAGGAGGACGCCCTCGGCCAGGCGATCGACCTGCGCGCGGTCACCGGCACCTTCGCGGGCACCGTGCGGCCGATCGTCCAGTACGGCGACGAGGAGGTCGCCGGCGAGCCGGTCGCCGCCGAGTTGCGCGTCGCACCGGTCGCCCAGGTCGTCTACCTCGACTTCCAGCCGAGCTACGTCGAGAGCTTGCGCGCGTTCGGCCTGCGCGCGGTCGACGCGCAGATCCGCGAGCGCGTCGCGCAGGTCGTCCGGCGCGACTACGCGACGATCCACCTCGACGTGCGGCTCGAGCCGCCAGACGACTTCGCGCTGTACTCGGTCGTCGACATCGCCGGGCCGGATCCCAACGGCCTCGGCCTGCTCGGGTACGACAACACGCCCGGCAAGGACAGCGGAAACCTGCGGTTGTACGACCGCATCGGCGGCGTCAATGCGCTCACGCAGGAGGACGGCTATCCCGGCTTCGGGGGGGTGTTCATCGAGTCGCTGTTCGGGTTTTCCGAGCATCCCGAGGGCCACGCCGAGACGTTGCCGGCCGCCGACCCGGCATTCGACGCGATCTTCGACCCGTTTCGCCCCGATCGCGGCGGCCGACCCGTGTCGTCGGCCGACGGCGCGATCGTCGCCGGTGCGGTCGACGGCGCCGACTGCCCGGCGCCCGACGGCGACCGCGAGCACCAGATCGGTTGCGCCGTCACCGTTCTCGGCAACCTCATCGGGACGATCGTGTCGCACGAGATCGGCCACTCCCTCGGCCTCGCCAACCCGTACGGCGAGGGTTTTCACAACGTCGGCGACGCGCCCAACCGGCTGATGGACGCCGGCGCCGCGCGCAGCTTCGCCGAGCGCGCCGAGTTGTTCGGCCAGGGGCCGTCGCGGTTCTGCGACCAGGAGTACGCCTACCTCCGCGACATCCTGCCGACCTCCGAGCCGGACGATCCCACACCCCGACCCCCGTGCTTCTGACGGCCGCCACCGCGGCCGACACCGGACGTGCGCGCCCGGATCGCGGCCGCGGACGCCCGGGGCCGCCGGCGCGCGGCGTCGATCGCGGCGCCACCTGCCGCGCGCGCGTTGACGAACCGGCGCGGCGCTCGTATCGTTAGGCCGATTCGCCGGGTGGTCCCCCTTCAGGGCGCATCGGCCCACGACACGGAGGCACGAGGATGATGAACGGGAAGTCAGTCAGTCGCACGCGGGGCAGGGTCGCGTGGTTGGCAGTCGTCGCACTCGCGGCAGCGCTCGGATGCACGGCGTCGGCGTCGGCGACGGTGAGCGTGAAGACCGGATTCTTTTTCGGGCACGACCTGCGGCAGGCGCAGTCGGTCGTCTACGTGTTGGACCTGTCCGGGTCCATGTCCGAGGCGTCGGGCTCCGTCGTCGAACAGGCGGGCACGACGGTGGCGGCCAAAGCCGTCGGCGGCTTGATCGGCGGCTCGGTCGGCCGCGCGGCCGAGAGCCGCATCGAGAAGATGAAAAAGAAGATCGAAAAGGTGAAGCTGCACCTGATCGCGAGCTTGCAGGGGCTGCCGCCGGGGTCGACGTTCAACATCATCATGTTCTCGGACGGCGTTCAGAAGTTGGCGCCGGGGATGATTCAGGCCAACGCGGCGACCAAGACGCTGGTGAGCGCGTTCGTCGACCGGCTCGAGGAGGGCGGCAGCACGAACATGTACAAGGCGCTCGAGGCCGCCGTGTACATGCCGACGAAAGAGATCATCCTGCTCACCGACGGCGAGCCGACCAGCTCGACGCCGGAAGAGATCCTCGACCTCTTGCGCAGGAAGAACCAGGGCCGGTTCATCGTGTCGACGGTCGGCGTCGGCAACGACCACGCGCGGGAGTTCCTCGAGCAGATCGCCGCCGAAAACGGCGGCACGTACACCGCGTACGACTAGAGGCTGTCGCTGAGTGCAGTGCGGTTCGGGCCAGGTCCGTGGAATCTCGGGTAAGGCGCGACGAAGGCGCTCGCTGGGCCCACGGAACTGACGAGTCAACCAGCACGAGGTCGTAGGGGCAGCCCCTGGGGGCTGCAGCGCATCGCTACCGGCTGCGGCGCGATCCGCGCGCGAACGGCCGCGCACGTCGTCGCGCCGTCCAGGTCGTCTCGCGAGGCGAGGTAGCGCGCGCCGCGGGGTGCGCCGCGCGTCGCTCTGTGCGCGCCCCGCAGGTCGGCTCTACGTCCGCACGATGTATTGACGGAGTGTCGGGTTTTCTGCGAAAAACTCGACACTGTGCCGAGAATTGTGGATCGGGCCCGGCGCGAGGAACTCGCTGCGCGGGCATTCGAGGTCATCCGCGCGCGCGGGGCCCACCGCACGTCGATGTCCGACCTCGCCGCGGCTCTCGGGATGAAGCGGTCGACGCTGTACTGGTACTTTCGGGACCTCGGCCAGGTGTTCGATGCGGTCATGGAGGCGCACCGCCGCCGACTCGAGGCGTTCGTCCGCGGGCGGCTCGCCGGCCGCTCGCATCCGATCGACGTCCTGCTCGAACTGATTCGAGCGCACCTCGACTTCTTCGAGGGCCGGCACGACGCGCTCATCGCCCTGTATCAGCTCTGGGCGGTGGCGGACGCGGACCAGCCCGGAGCCGAGATCGCGCGTACGCGCGCGTTCGTGTCCGCGGTGCGCGATCAACTCATCGACCTGGTCGCCGCGGGCGTCACCGACGGCCGCGTGCGGCCGTGTGACCCGGCGCAGGTGGTCGACATGGTGCTGGCCTACTGCGACGGATCTCTCACCCAGCGGGTCAAGCTCGGTCTCGACCCACACGTGCTGGTCGACGGGTTTTCCCGCTACGTGCTCGAGCCGCTTCGCGCGCGACCGGAGGAGCCGACATGCGACACACGCGCCCGGCGGTGACCACCGCCCGTCAACCGCTGTGGATCGCGCACCTGCGCGGCACGCAGGAGCAGATGGGAGAGCAACACGGCGCGCTGTTGCGCGCGCACGGCGGGTGGCGCGCGGCGCTCGCGTTCTACCCGGAGCTGGCGGACCGCATGCTGTTTCGCCGCGCGCGGCCGCGGCCGGCCCGCGCGGCGGGCCGCGCGCTGGTGGCCGCGATGCTCGCCGAACTGTCCCGGCATCGCCCCGGCGACTACCGGCGGCGATCCCGGGCGTTCATGCGGGCGCTCGGGCTACCGGCGGCCGACGCCCGTTCCCTCGGCGTGATGGACGCGCTGCAAAACTGCATCGACCTGGCGGGGCGGCTTCGGCTCGGTCCGTTCGCGCGCGACCTCGCGTCGCGGATGCCGCCGGCGTGTTCGACGCTGATGGTGTGGGGGGCCGCGTCGGTGGACGGCGCGCTGCGCCACGCGCGGAACTTCGACTTCCCGGGCATCGGCGTGTGGGACGCGGCGCCTGCGGTCGTGTTCTGCGATCCGGACGACGGACTCCGCTACGGGTTCGTCACGACCCGCGGCGCGGACGCCGTGGGCGTGACGGCATTCAACGAAGCCGGCATTTCCGTGACCGCGCACACGCGCTTCCACCGCCAGTGTCACGTGTCGGGTGCGCTGGTCGTCGACGTCGGCCACGACATCGTGCGGCGGGCGGAGTCGATCGCGGACGCGGTTCGGCTCGTCCGGCGGCGGCCGGTGGCGTCGACCTGGGGGCTCGCCGTGTCGTCGGCGCGGGAGCGCCGCGCGGTGGTGATCGAGACGGCAGGCGCGCGCGTCGCGGTCGTCGAGCCGACGCGCGACGGCATGCTCGCGTGCGCCAACCGCTATCGGCATCCCGACATGCTCGCCGGGCAGCTCACGCTGACGCCGTGCTGGGCGTACCACTCCGACGAGCGGCAAGCGCGGCTCGAGGCGCTGGCGGCAGCGGCGCGCGCGCGCGGCGGCATGACCGACGCGGACCTGCGCGCGGCGCTCGGCGACGACGTGCTGGCGCAGGCGGCGACGGTCCAGAGCGTCGTGATCGAGCCGGAGGCGCGGCGCGTATGGGTGGCGACCGGCGGCTGTCCGACGAGCTGGGGGCCGTGGATGGCGGTGCCGTGGAGCTGGGACGAGCCGGTCGGCGCACACGCCGCGGCTGCCGGCGACGGCGACCGACGGACCGACGAAGCGTTCGCCGCGTACGTCGAGGCGACGCGGATCGACGCGGACACGCACGACGACGCATCGGCGCTGGCGGCGATCGAGCGAGCCGTGTCGCTCGCCCCCGATCGGCCCGACTTTCGCTTTCTCGCGGGCGTACTCGAGCTGCGGTTCGGCCGGCTCGACCGCGCGCTGGCCCACTTCGACGCGGGGCTCGCGCACGAGCGGCGCGCGTTTCGCCGCGGCCAGCTGCTGCTGTGGGCCGCGCGGACCGCGGCGGCGCGCGGCGACGCGGCGCGGGCGGCGGCGCTGCGCGACGAGCTGTGCGCGCTCGACCACCCGCTGCTCGCGCGCCACCGCGGCGCGGCTCGGTTCGAGCGCGAGCGGCCGGCGCGCGCCACGCTGCGCCCGCCCGTGCCGAATTTCCTGCTGGTCGACGCGCTATAGCGCCGCCACAACGGAGCCGGCGCGCGCGCTCGTCGGCGCGCAGTCGAGTCGGTCGTCAGGCGGTGGCATCGCCGCCGCCGGTCGGCCGGCCTGCGCCGTGGTATAGAGCGCGCGATGAACCTGTCGGTGAACCTCAACAAGGTCGCGCTGCTGCGCAACAGCCGCGGCGCCGACAACCCGAGCCCGCTGCGCGCGGCGGAGGTGTGCATCGACGCCGGTGCCGCCGGCATCACGCTGCACTTGCGCGAAGATCGGCGCCACACCCGGCCCGGCGACGTGCGCGACATCTGCGCGCTGTGCAAGGAGCGCGGCGTCGAGTTCAACCTCGAGGGAGATCCGCGCGACGAACTGATCGATCTCGCACTCGAGGTGCGGCCGACGCAGTTCACGCTCGTGCCGGTCACACCGGGCGAGATCACGAGCGACCACGGCTGGGATCTGCCGCGCGAGCACGACCGCATCGCGCCGGTGATCGCTCGGCTCAAGGACGCCGGGATCCGCGCGGCGATCTTCATGGATCCGGTCCCCGGCGCGATGGCCGCGGCCGCCGCGACCGGCACGGACCGCATCGAGATCTACACCGAGCCGTACGCCGCGGCGTTCGGCACGGACCGGCAGCCGGTCGAACTCGACCGGTTTCGCGACAGCGCGCGCGCGGCGACCGCCGCGGGCCTCGGCGTCAACGCGGGCCACGACCTGAACCTGCGCAACATGCCGCTGGTGGCCCGCGAGATTCCCGAGGTGCTCGAGGTGTCGATCGGCCACGCGCTGGTGGCGGACGCGCTGTACCTCGGGCTCGCCGAGACCGTCCGCCGCTACCTGGCGGTGTGCCGGGGCGAGGAGGTCGACGCGCCGAAGACGCGCTGACGCGCGCAGCGCGGCGGCGCCATCGCGTGCGACCGGGCTCAGCCGACGACGAAGTTGACGAGCCGCCCCGGCACGAACACGAACTTGCGCACCGTCTTGCCCTCGAGGTGGCGCGCCACGTTGGCCGCCTGTTCGGCTGCGGCGCGCACGTCAGCTTCGCTGGCGCCGGCCGGCACCTCGATCTGCCCGCGCACCTTGCCGTTGACCTGGACCGCGTAGGTCACCGTGTCGTCGGCGACCAGCGCCGGATCGGGCTTCGGCCAGGGCTGCGTCAGCAGCGGCTCGCTCGCCCCGTACGCCGCGGCGATCTCATCGCAGATGTGCGGCGCGATCGGATAGAGCATGGTCGCGAGCAGGCGGATCGCCTCCGCCATGGCGGCCCGCTCGGCGGCGGTCGCCGGATGCATCGGCGTGAGCGTGTTGACCAGCTCCATGCACCGCGCGATCGCCGTGTTGAAGCTCTGGCGCTCGATGTCCTCGGTGACCTGGGCGAGCGTCTTGTGCGCCGCCCGCCGGATCGCGAGCGCGTCCCCGTCGACCGGCCCGTCCCAGGTTTCGCCCGCGGCGTCGCGGTGCGCGTGCGCCAGTCGCCACACGCGCTGCAAAAACCGGTTGCAGCCCTCGACCTGTTCGTCCGACCACTGGATGTCCTTGTCTGGCGGCCCGGCGAACATCACGAACGTGCGGCACGCGTCCGCGCCCAGCCGGTCGACGATGTCGGCCGGCGACACGACGTTGCCCCACCGCTTGGACATCTTGCGGCCGTCGGGACCGTTGACGATGCCCTGGGTGATCAGGCGGACGACCGGCTCCTCGACCGGGCACAGGCCCATCTCGTGCATGACCATGGTCCAGAACCGGAAGTACAGAAGGTGCATCGTCGAGTGCTCCGGCCCGCCGATGTAGACGTCGACCGGGAGCCACTTGTCGGCCTTCTCGCGGGAAAACGGCAGGTCGTCGTTGTTGGGGTCGAGGTAGCGCGCGTAGTACCAGGTCGAGTCGACGAACGTATCCATCGTCTCGACCTCGCGCGTCGCCGGCCCGCCGCAGGTCGGACACGTCGTGTGGACGAACTCCGGCACCTTCGCCAGCGGTGGCTCGCCGCGGCCGGTGAGCACGGCGGCGACGTCGATGTCCGGCAGTTCGACGGGAAGCTGGTCGTAGGGCACGGAGATGCCTTCCCGGTCCGGATCGCACACGTCGCAGTACACGATCGGAATCGGCGTGCCCCAGTAGCGCTGGCGCGAAATCCCCCAGTCGCGCTGGCGGTAGGTGGCGGCCGGCCCGCCGAAGCCGCCCTCGGCGGCGGCCCGCGCGATCGCCGCGCGCGCATCGGCGGACGTCATCCCGGTAAACGGTCCGCTTTCGACGAGCACGCCGTCGTCGGTGAACGCGGCGTCCATCTCGTCGGGCGGCGGCAACGGCGTGCCGTCCGCCGGCTGAACGACCTGCACGATCGGCAGACCGTATGCGCGCGCGAACTCGAAGTCGCGCTGGTCGTGGGCCGGCACGCTCATCACCGCCCCGGTGCCGTAGTCGGCGACGACGAAGTTGGCCGCCCAGATCGGCAGCTCGGCGCCGGTAAACGGGTGCAGCGCGACGGCGCCGGTGTCGACGCCTTGTTTCGGCGGCTCTTCGTCGCGGCCGCGGCGCGCCGCCTTCTCGGCCTGCTCCTCGGCGAATGCGCGCACCGCGTCGAGCCGGTCGGGGGCCGCGATACGTTCGATGAGCTCGTGATCGGGCGCGATGACCAGGTACGTCGCGCCGAACACGGTGTCGGCCCGTGTCGTGAACACGCGCAGCGCGACGTCGGTCCCCTTGACCCGGAAGTCGAGGTTCGCGCCCTCGCTCTTGCCGATCCAGTGGCGCTGCTTCTTGACGACCTCGGGCGCCCAACCGGTGAGGGTGTCGAGGTTGGCCAGCAGGCGCTCCGAGTAGCGCGTGATGCGGAACGCCCACTCCGGGCGGCGGCGCACGACGACGACCCCGTCGCACCGCTCGCAGCGGCCGTCCTTGACCTGCTCGTTGGCGATCACGGTCTGGCAGTCGGTGCACCAGTTGACCGACGCGCGTCGCTTGTAGACGAGCCCGCGCTCGCGGAACTTGAGGAAGAACCACTGGTTCCACTTGTAGTAGGCGGGGCTGGACGTGTTGATCTCGCGCGTCCAGTCGTAGGCGTAGCCGAGGCGTTTCATCTCGGCCTTGAACGACGCGATGTTCTCCGCCGTCCGCTCGGCCGGGTGGCGCTTGTCCTTGATCGCCGCGTTCTCCGCGGGCAGGCCGAGCGCGTCCCAACCCATCGGGTGCAGCACGTCGTAGCCGCGCATCCGGTAGTAGCGGGTCATCACGTCGCCGATGAGGTAGTTGCGCACGTGGCCCATGTGCATCGCGCCGGACGGGTACGGGAACATTTCGAGCACGTACATGCGGCGGTCGCCGGTGTCGCGGGCGACGAACAGGCCGGCTTGCTCCCACCGGCGCTGCCACGCGGGTTCGATTTCGGCAGGCGAATAGCGCTCGTTCATAGGCGGGGGAGGGTAGCAGGAAACGGCGCGCGGCGGCCCGCGCGGGCGACGGCTTGCGCTACCATCGGCGCGATGTCGCACGACGTGGTGTCCCTGGCGAGCAACCTCGGGTTCGTCGACGAGATGTACGCGCGGTACTGCGAGGATCCGGCGTCGGTCGACGCGTCGTGGCGCGCGCTGTTCTCGTCGGGCGGGCTACCCGCGGCGGCGCGGGGAGGCCCGACGCCGGAGCCACGGCGCGCGTGGAGCGCCGCGGCCGGCGCGGCGGTCGAGCCCGCGGCCGGCGCACCGGCGGCCGGTCCGGTGCCGGTCGTCGCGAGCGAGGCGCTGTCGCTGTGGCCGCTCGTCAACGCGTATCGGGTGCGCGGCCACCTTGCGGCCGACCTCGACCCGCTCGGCCTGCTCGAGCGGCCGCCGCATCCCGAACTGGAGCCGGCCACCTACGGGTTCCGCGAGGCGGACATGGACCGGCCGATGCCGGCAGGCGGCCTGTACGGGGTGCGCGTGGCCACGCCGCGCGAGGTGCTCGCGCGGCTCCGGCGCGCCTACTGCGGCTCGATCGGCCTCGAGTTCATGCACATCTCGACGCCGGCGAAGAAGGCGTGGCTGGCCGAGCGGATGGAGACGCGCCCGGACCCGCGCACGCTGCCGGCCGACCGGCGCATCGCCATGCTCGAACGGCTCGTGAGCACGTCGGCGTTCGAGCGGTTCGTCCATCGCAAGTATCCCGGCACCAAGCGGTTTTCGCTCGAAGGCGGCGAATCCGCGATTCCGCTGCTCGACAATGTGCTCGACGGCGCGGCGCGCCTCGGCGCGGTCGAAGCCGTCATCGGCATGGCGCACCGCGGCCGGCTGTGCGTGCTGCACGACATCTTGCAAAAGCCGGCGCGCGACCTGTTCGCGGAGTTCGACGACGTGGAACCGGAGGTCGCGTTCGGCGGCGGCGACGTCAAATACCACCTCGGCTACTCGTGCGATCGCGTCGACCGCGAAGGGCGGCGCATGCACCTGTCGCTCGCGTTCAACCCGAGCCACCTCGAGGCGGTCGACCCGGTGGTCGTCGGCCGCGTGCGCGCCAAGCAGCGCCGCCGCCATGACGCCGATCACGCGCGCGTCGCCGGCATCCTGATCCACGGCGACGCGGCGTTCGCCGGCCAGGGCCTGGTGCCGGAGACGCTCAACCTGTCGAACCTGCACGGCTACCGGACGGGCGGCACGGTGCACATCATTATCAACAACCAGATCGGGTTCACCGCGTCGCCGACGGAGTCGCGATCGACACCGTATTGCACCGATGTCGCCAAGATGATCCAGTGCCCGATCTGGCACGTCAACGGCGAGGATCTCGACGCCGTCGCGCAGGTCGTCGACATGGCGATGGAGTACCGCGCGCAGTTTGCCAGCGACGTGGTCATCGACATGTTCTGCTACCGCAAGTACGGCCACAACGAGATGGACGAGCCGAGCTTCACGCAGCCGCTGATGTACAAGCGGATTCGCGGCAAGAAGCCGGTCACCGAACTGTACGCGCAGCAGCTGATCGACGAGGGCGTCCTGTCGCGCGCCGACGTCGACGCGATGCGGGCCCGGGTCGAAGCCGCACTCGAGCGCGAGTTCGAGGCCGCGCGCAAGGCGGCGCACCGGCCGATCATCGACGCGATGGGCGGCGTGTGGGAGGGCTACCTCGGCGGCGCGGACGCCGCCGTGCCGGACGTGGACACCGGCGTTCCGCGCGACGTGCTGGAGCGAGTCGCCGAGCGCGCCACCACCGTACCGGACGGGTTCGCGCTCAACCGCAAGCTGCAACGCTTGTTCGAACAGCGGCGCGAGATGGCGCGCGGTGAGCGCGCGGTCGACTGGGCGATGGCCGAACTGCTGGCGTTCGGGTCGCTGCTGATCGATGGGGTCAACGTCCGGCTCAGCGGCCAGGACAGCTCGCGCGGTACGTTCAGCCAGCGGCACGCGGTCGTCACCGACCAGGAGACTGGCGCTGAGTTCACGCCGCTGGCGCACATGACCGACTCGCAGGGCGACTTCTGCGTGTACGACAGTCCGCTGTCGGAAGCCGGTGTGCTCGGCTTCGAGTTCGGCTACTCGCTCGACTACCCCGACGCGCTCGTGATGTGGGAGGCGCAGTTCGGCGACTTCGTCAACGGCGCTCAGGTTCACCTCGACGTGTTCATCTCGTCGTGCGAGGACAAGTGGGATCGCCTGTCCGGGCTCGTGATGCTGCTCCCGCACGGGTTCGAGGGGCAGGGCCCGGAGCACTCGAGCGCGCGGCTCGAGCGGTTTCTCAGCGCGTGCGCCGAGGACAACTGGCAAATCGTCCAGCCGACGACGCCGGTGCAGTACTTCCACGTGCTGCGCCGCCAGGTGCTGCGCCCGCTGCGCAAGCCGCTGGTCCTGCTCACGCCAAAGAGTCTGCTGCGGCTGCCGGCCGCCACGTCGTCGATCGACGAGTTCACGGCGGGGCGCTTCCAGCGCGTGCTGGCCGACGCCGCGGCGCCGCCGGCCGGCGAGGTCGACCGCGTGATGGTGTGCACCGGCAAGGTGTTCTACGACCTCGACGCGGAGCGCGCGCGGCGCGAGGATCGCCGCACCGCGATCGTGCGGCTCGAACAGCTGTATCCGTGGCGCCGCGAGGAGGTCGAAGCGGCGATCGGCGTGTTTGCCGGCGCGCGCGAGCTGGTGTGGGTGCAGGAGGAACCGCGGAACATGGGCGCGTGGGCATTCGTCGAGCCGCGGCTGCGCGCGCTGTTTCCGGGCTGCGCGCTGCGGCCGGTCAGCCGCCCGGAGAGCGCGAGCCCGGCGACCGGATCGCACAAGGCGCACGCGATCGAGCAGGAACGATTGATCCTCGAGGCATTCGAAGGATAGAGGAGCACATTCGATGAAGGAACTGGTCGTCCCGGAACTCGGCGAGTCGATCACGGAGGCAGTCGTCGCCAAGTGGTTGGTCGAACCCGGCCAAGCGGTGGAGGCCGACGAGCCACTCGTCGATCTCGAGACCGACAAGGTGACGGTGCAACTGCCGGCGCCGGCGGCGGGGCAGCTCGTCGAGGTGAAGGCACGAGAGGGAGACACGGTGTCGGTCGGGCAGGTGATCGGGCTGTTCGAGCCGGCCGGCGTGGCGGCCAAGAAGCCGCAGCGGCCGGCCGGGGGAAACGGGCAGCCCGCCGGGCGAGCCGCGGCGCCCGCGGCGCCGGCCGAACCGGCGGTGGCAGGCGCCCTCGAGCCGGCGGTCGCTCCCGAGGCGGCGGCGGCGCCCGCCGCGCCGGAGCGGACGGAGCCGATCGCCGCGCCACCGGACGCGGTCGACGACGTGCCGGAGCGCGGGCCGGACGGGCGTGTGCTGTCGCCGGCCGAGCGGCGCCGCTACCGCGAGCGAGGCGAACTGCCGGCGGCCGCGCCCGCGTCCGCCGCCGCGCCTGCCCCGGCGCGGGCGCCCGCGCCGGCCGAGGTGACCGGTCCGGACGAGCCGGAGGACGTCGTGCCGATGTCGCCGCTGCGGCGGCGCATCGCCGAACGCCTCGTGCAGGCCCAGCACACGGCGGCGATCCTCACCACGTTCAACGAGGTCGACATGTCCGCCGTGATGGCGCTGCGGGAGGCCCACAAAGACGAGTTCCTCGCCCGGCACGGCGTGAAGCTCGGCTTCATGTCCTTCTTCGTCAAGGCGTGCGTCGCGGCGCTCAAGCAGTTTCCCGGCGTCAACGCGGAGGTGCGCGGCGACGCGATCGCCTACAAGAAGTACTACCACATCGGCATCGCGGTCGGCGGCGGCAAGGGGCTCGTCGTGCCCGTCGTCCGCCACGCCGACCGGCTCGGCTTCGCCGACATCGAGCGCACCATCGCCGACCTGGCGCAGCGCGCGCAAGCCAACAAGCTCACCCTCGACGAGTTGATGGGCGGCACGTTTACGATCAGCAACGGCGGCGTCTATGGATCGATGATGTCCACGCCGCTGCTCAACATGCCGCAGACCGGCATCCTGGGCATGCACAACATCATCCGGCGGCCGGTCGCCATCGGCGATCGGATCGAGATTCGCCCAATGATGTATATCGCACTGTCGTACGATCACCGGGTCATCGACGGGCGCGAGGCGGTCCAGTTCCTGGTGGCCGTCAAGCGTGGCGTCGAGCACCCGGAGCGGCTGATGTTCGAGCTGTGACGCGCGCGGTGGCGTGGTTGTGCGTCGGGTTGGCGGTCGCGGCGGCCGCGGCGGCCGCGTGCGACAAGCGGGAGCCGTCGCCGGAGGCCGCCGAGCCGTACCGGCCACCGCCACCGCCCTTGCCGCCACCGCCGCCGGACGCGGGCGTCGCGCGACGGACGGGCGACGAGCCGAGCCTCGTCGAGTGCATCCGCGCGTGCCGCGCCGGCGTACGGCGCGCGCGAGGCGAGGGGCGAGGGGCGCGCGACTGCGTCGCCGACTGCTCGCGGGCGTGTACCGCGACGTGCGTCGACCGCGCGAAGGCGCGCGGCGAGTTCTCCGAGCGCACCGAGGCGGCGTGCGCGGTGAGTTGTCGGCTCGGCGAATGACGCCCTGCAGCGGGATGGCGCGGGCCGACGCCGCCGGCGTCTCGCGCGGCGGCGGGCGGCCTGTCGGCTTGGCCCGGTCGCGGGCGCGGGCCGACGCCGCCGCTTACGGAGCGATCCGAACCACCGCGGTCGCGACCCCGTCGGCGTCCGGCAGCGGCTCGTCCCCGACGGTCGCGCGGTCGCCGTAGCTCACGGCGACCGCGACGGCGTCTCCGCTGGCGTCCGCGGCGACGGCAGCCGCCTGGTCGTCCCGCGGGCCGGCGACGGTGCGCACCCACCGGGGGGCGCCGTCGCCGCCGGAAAGGCGCGCGACGAACCCGTCGCGGAGGCCGGCGGCGCGGAGCGCATGCCCCGGCAGGTCGATCGCGATCTCGAACTCGCCGGCCGCGAGGATGTCGCCGCCGGCCACGGCCACCGCCGCGACGCGGTCCTCGCCGCCACCGCCGATTGCGCGCGCCCAGACGAGCTTGCCCTGTGCGGTGTACCGGGCGACGAAGCCGTCGGCGCCGCCGGCCGTCGCGACCGGCGCGCCGCCCAACAGCGCCGTGCCGCCGATCGTTCCACCCACGGCGATGTCGCCGCCCGGCAGCGCCGCGGCCGCCGTCGCCACATCGTCGGCTGCACCGCCGAAACCGCGCGCCCACCGCGGTGCGCCGTCCGCGCCCGCCAGCCGCGCGATCGCGATGTCCGCCGTCGGTCCCGCCGCGCGCAGCGCTCGGCCGGCGAACTCCGCGTCGCCGGTGAACGTGCCGACCGCGATCGCGTCGCCTGCGGCCACCGCGACGCCGCGCAGCGCATCCGGGCCTGGCCCGCCGAGCGTGGCGATCCATCGCACGTGGCCGTCGGGCGTCACCGCGACGGCCACGCCGTCCTGCACGCCGGCGGTGTCGATCGGTCGCGACTCGGCGGAGGAGGCGTCGGGGGCGGCGGTCGTGGACACGGCGATCGGCGCGTCGAAGTCGCCCACTGCCACCGCGCCGTCGGCGTCCGCCGCGACGGCGACGAGGTGCGCCACGCCATCGCCGGCGACGACGGCGGCCCACATCGGGCGCCCATCGTCGTCGATGCGCATCAAGAACCCGGCCGGTCCCGCGGCGGCGGTGAGCGTGCGCTCACCGAGTGACAGCGCCCGAGAAAACGCGCCGACCACGTAGATGGCTCCGTCCGGCGCGACGGCCACGCCGCGCGCGAGGTCGACGCCCGGTCCGGTCCACGCCCGGGCCCAGCGGACCTGACCGTCGGGCGACAGCCGGACGGCGAACGCGTCGTCTTCGCCGTCGGGCGCGCCGCGCAGGCGGTGGCCCGCGACGTGTGCTTCGCGCTGAAACGACCCGACCGCGATCGTGTCGCCGCCCGACAGCGCCACCGCGCGCACCGCCGGATACGCGGGACCGGTGACGACGTGCGCCCAGCGCACGCGCGCGCCGGCGAGCGCCGGCGCGTCTGCCGGCATCGGCGCGGGCGCCCGCGGCGCACCGCAGGCTGCACCGGCGAGCATGCCGGCGACCGCGGCGGCGGCTACCCGGCGGTTGCGCACCGGCGCGCCGGCGAGGTCGCGAGATGCAAGTTCACGTTCGGCGCACGCTCGCGGCGCACGACGGCGCGTCTCCCTACACGCCACGGGAGGGCGGGTGGACGTATGCCGACGATCGTCCGCGGGTTGCAGCCGCAGCGACCGGCGATGCGCTGTCTGGAGGGACAGCCCCTAGACCTTCTCGCCGCGCGCACGCATCTCTCGCACGACGGCCGCGAGGCCCTTTTTGTCGATGATGCGCATGCCGCGGGCGGAGACGCGCAGTCGGATCCAGCGGTTTTCTTCCTCGAACCAGTAGCGTTTCGACCGCAGGTTGACCTCGAACCGCCGCTTCGATTTGCGGTTCGAGTGGCTGATCTTGTTGCCGACCAGCGCGGACTTGCCGGTGACCTGACAGACGCGAGACATGGTGCCTACCTCAGATCTTCGACTCTTTGAAGTCGACGTGTTTGCGGATCTTGGGGTCGTACTTCTTGAGGACCAGCTTGTCCGGCGTGCGGCGCTTGTTCTTGCTGGTGGTGTAGAAGTACCCCGTCCCCGCCGTGGACACGAGGCGAATCAGTTCGCGGCCGCCTTTGCCGCCCTTTTTTCTTGGCCATGACCGTGGTCTCCTGCCGGAAATGGGGGCGCAATATGGCACAGCGTTCCCGGCCTGACAACCCCGGTCGTCGCAGGCGCGGGCGCGGTCAGCGCTTGTCGATCGCGCGGGACGCGACCAGGCAGGACAGGGCGACCAGTTTGAGCACGAGGGAAGCTGCGCTGCGCATGCTCGCGCCCGCTTCAAGCGGCGGGCCAGGGACCCTGCGTGTGATTCAAGCAGGTTACATGGGTGCGCGTTGCGGCCGCGTTGCGCATGGCAACTGGCGCCGTCTGCGCCGTTGCGGGGAGCAACCGGGACGGCGCGGCCTCCGGTCCGACGTCCCGCACCGGCCCCCACGCGCCGGCGGCTCGGGGGTCGCCGCGCGATGTCGCGCCGCGCGGGTGTCGGCACGGCATCCCGCGCCGACCCGGCACCGTGCGACGCCCGGCCCGGTGCGCGGCTCCCGGTGGGGCGCGGTGGGGCGCGGTCGCGCGCAACGCCGTCGCCCGCGGATCCGCATGCCCTGCGGCGCGGCCTTTGCGATCGAGACCGCCCTTGCCGCGCGTTCGCCGATGGACCTATCATCCGCGTATGCGCTGGTGCGGGTTTGCGATGGCGGCCGCGGCGATGGCCGCCGGCGGGGGCTGCTCGGACGCCGAGGACGTGATCGTCCCGGACCGCCCGAGCTACGGCGTGTGGGAGAAGATCGAGCCGCCGGGCGCCGTGTGCGGCAACGGCTCCCAGTACAAGTTCTTCGTCAACTACTCGGATACGTCCAACAACGTCGTCGTCGCGTTCGAGCCAGGCGGCGCGTGTTGGGACTTCGAGAGCTGCTCGGGCAAGGCCGGCATTCGCGGCGCCGCGAACGTCGACGGCATTCCGGACGACCACGCCGAGCTCGCGCGGTTCATGGTGCCGTTTTTCCAGCGCGAGTACGACGACACGCCGACGCCCGATTGGAACTACGTGTACGTACCGTACTGCACCGGCGACGTACACAGCGGCAACAACGTGATCACGTACAAGGACCCCGACGGCGTCGAGCCGGACCTGGAGTTCCACCACAACGGCTACGCGAACGTGCAGGCGGTCGTCGACTGGATGGCGACGCAGTTCGAGCACGTGCCGAAGTTGCTTGTCTACGGGTGCAGCGCCGGCGGCGCGGGGTCGACCGTCAACTTCTATCACTTGCGTCGCGGCCTGCCCGGCGTCGAGCGCGCGTATCTGCTGGCCGACTCCGGCCCGATCTTCCCGAGCGACGGCTGGTCGCGGCCGCTGCACGAAAAGGTCCGCGCGTCGTGGAACCTCGACCCGCTGCTCGACGCGCTCGACATCCCGATCGACAAGGACGACTTCGGCTCGATCAACACCGCGCTGGCCGACACGTTCCCGGACGACCGGCTCGCCGTGACCTACTTTCTTCGCGACTACAACTATTCGCTCTACTCGTACGAGCGGTTCTACGACTACCCGGACAAAGAGACGATCCACTCGATGTGGTGGGACGACACGCAACTGTTGATGGCGCAGTTCGATACGCGCGACAACCTCGCCTACTACCTGCCGTACTGGCGGCTGCTCAACGACAGCCACTGCACGGCGCTCATCACGTTCGCCGGCTCCGAGATCCAGGAGGCGAACATGACGCTCGACCGCTACGTCCGCGATCTGCTCGATGACGACGCGCCGCTGGCGTCGTACGTGGAGTCGCCGCAGCCGGGCGAGGACGAGTAGGCCGCGTTGCGGCGCGCGGCGCAGCCCGCGGCGCCGTCGTGTAGGATCGAGCCGTGGCCAGGGGACGGCGCGGAGCGAGCCGGTATGCGTGGGGAGTGGTCTGCGCGGCGCTGGCGTGCCACGGCGCGGCCCCCGATGTGCCGGTCGCGTTCACCGAGGTCACCGACGACCGCATGCCGACCGTGGCGCAGGCGGACGTCCTCGGCGGCGATCGGTTCTGGGGGCCGGGCGCCGCGGCGGGAGACGTCGACGGGGACGGCCGGGTCGATCTCTATCTGTCGGGCGGGGGGCTGTACCTCAACCGCAACGATCCGCGCGGATTCCGGTTCGAGCGCGCGCCCGTGCAGCCGGCCGAGCCGGGGTTCGACGTGCTCGGCGCGGTGTTCGCCGACGTCGACCGGGACGGCGATCTCGACCTGACACTGTGCGGCGCCGGCGGCGTCCGCCTGTTGGCAAACGATGGCACCGGCGCGTTCGAGGACGTCACGCAAGCCGCCGGCATCGCCGTCCCCGCGACCGACGTGTGCGTCGAGACCGCCTGGGGCGATCTCGACGGCGACGGCTTTCCGGATCTATCGGTCGCCACCTACGGCAGTCCGGGCGATCGCGCCGACGCCGAGGTCGGCCACCTGTACCTGAACAACCGGGACGGCACGTTCCGCGAGGCGACCGACGCCGTCGGCGGTCCGGACCGCGCGCGCCGCTCGCTCACCACAGCGTTCGCCGACTTCGACGGAGACGGCGCGGTCGACCTGTACTTCGGCGACGACCAGTTCATCGAACTCGAGTCGGGGCAGCCGCGCGGCGACCTGGTGTTCCTGAACCGCGGGCTCGACGACCAGGGGCGCCTCCAACTCGAGGAGGCGAGCGAGACGCTGGGGCTCGACGGATTTCGGGCCACCATGGGCTGCGCGTTTGGCGATCCCGCGCGCACGGGCGGCTGGGATCTGCTGTTTTCCGACGTGTTCCGGATCTGGATCTACCACCGGTCGCCGGGCGGCTCGGCGTTCGAGGACGTGACGCTCGCGCGCGGCGACGACCTCCGCGGCCCGCCCGAGGAGAAGTGGGTGATGTGGGGCGGGCAGTTTGCCGACTTCGACGGAGACGGGTACGAGGACGCCCTCGTCGCGCAGGCGCCCGTGCTGTTCGGCGAGCGCAATCAGGAACGGCTCGGGCCGGTCCTGTTGCGGAACCGCGGCGGGACGTTCGAGCGCGTTCGCTACGCGTTCGGCGGCCCGCTGCTGGCGCGGGGGACGCTCCTGGCGGATCTGGACGGCGACGGCGACGACGACGTCGTGACGGCGCCGCTTTTCGGCCCGTTCCGCGCGTTCGTCAACGACACCGCGCCGCGCGACGCGGTCCGCGTCCGGCTGGTCGGTACCGTGAGCGAGCCGGGGGCGGCGGGGGCGGTGGTCGTCGCGACGGCCGGCAGCGTGGCCCAGCAGCGCATGGTCGTCGCCGGGTGCCGGCCGTTCGCCGAGGGGCCGCCGGTGGTCGACATTGCGCTCGCCGGCGCGACGAGCATGGACTTGCAGATCGCGTGGCCCAGCGGCGCCCGGCAGCGCGTC
>RFGE01000159.1 GCA_003696105.1 Deltaproteobacteria bacterium
CGCCCGCCGATCGCGACCGCAGCCAGTGGCTATGCGCAACAGCCAGCTAGGTCGGGTCGAGAACGCGGGCCGCGCGCACCTGCGCCGCCTCGAAGCCGCCGGCATCCGCGAGGAAGCGGGCGAGGTCGCCGCCCGCTTCCTCGCGCAGCCGCCGGGCACCGCGCCGGCCGAACTCGTCGACCACCCAGCGCTCGAAGAAGTAGGCGTCCACCTCCGCCGGTGTGCGCCGAGGCGGTCGCGCGGTCACCGCCAGCATGTCGGCGGCGAGCGCGTCGAGCCCGTCGCCGGTCGTCGCGCTCGCGCGAAACAGGGCGTCCGCCGACCCGCCGAGCCCGACCGCGGATCGAAGCGCGTGCCACGTCGCGCCAGCGGCCGGCTCGTCGGCCTTGTTGAGCACGATCGCGTCCGGCACCTCCATGATGCCGGCCTTCATGAACTGGATGTGGTCGCCGGCCAGCGGCTGCAGCACCAGGTACATGCGGTCGGCGAGGTGCCGCACCTCGACCTCGGACTGGCCGATGCCGACGGTCTCGATCACCACCAGATCGAACAGCCGCCGCAGCAGGCGGGCCACCGCGTAGGTGTGCCGGCCGAGGCCGCCGAGCGCGAGAGCGCTGGCCTGGCTGCGGAAGAACAGCCGGTCCTCGGCGGCGTCGAACGCCACCCGCGTGCGGTCGCCGAGCAACGCGCCGCCGGACACGGGGCTGGTCGGATCCACCGCCACGACGGCGACCGCGATGCCGCGATCGCGCGCGATCATCCGCGGGGCCAGCTGGCCGATCAGCGTCGACTTGCCGGCACCGGGAGCCCCGGTGATCGCGACGAATCGACCGCTGCGCGCGCGTCCCGATGCGTCGAGCGCCGCGATTGCGTCGGCGCGCGCCGCGACCGCGGCCGGGCGCTCGTCCTCGAACAGCGACACGAGGCGGCCGATCGCGCGCTTGTCGAGCGCGATCGCGCGGTCGAGTTCGTCGCGGTTCACGTTCATGCGCCGGCGGCGCGGTCGGCCGGCGCGCCGCTGCCGGGCGCGCCGCCGCTCGCGGTCTCGATCACGGACAGCACGCGCTCCATCACGTCGATCAGCTCGTAGTCCGACGGCGTGAACACGGCGCGCACGCCGTCGGCGCGCAGGCGGTCGACGTCGCCCGCCGGTATGATTCCGCCCACGACGACCGGCACGTCGGCGGCCCCGAGCGCGGCGAGCGCGTCGACGACCTGGCGGGCCAGCTCGACGTGCGACCCGGACAGCACAGACACGCCGACGAGGTCGGCGCTCTCCTCGACGGCGCTGTGGGCGATCTGCTCGGGAGTGAGCCGAATGCCGCCGTACACCACGTCGAAGCCGCAGTGTCGCGCGGCGACCGCGATGACCTCGGCGCCGTTCGAGTGGCCGTCGAGGCCGGGCTTGCCGACGACGATCCGCGGCCGATGCCCCACCCGCTCGGCGAACGCGTCGACCCGGCGGCGCAGCGCGTCGACGCGGGCCGGATCGAGTCGCAGCGACTGGCCCTCGACCCCGGTGACCGCGCGGTACTCGCCGAACACCTCGCGCAGCGCGCCGGCCCACTCCCCCGTGGTCACCCGCGCGAGGGCGCACTCGATCGACGGCTCCATCAGGTTGGCACCGGAGCGCGCCGCGTCGCGCAGCGCATCGAGCGCCGCCGCGACCCGCCCCGGATCGCGGCGGCGCTTCGTCTCGGCGAGCGCGTCGAGCGTTTCGCGCGCCTGGTTCGGGTCCACCGTGAACACGCCGCCGTCGTCGCCGGTCACCAGCGGGGACGGCAGCCCGTCGGTCCACCGGTTGAGCCCGACTACGACCTGCTCGCCGGTGTTGATGCGGCTCATCCTCTCGGACATCGACCGCACGAGCGCGGACTTCATGTATCCGTTGTCGATCGCCGCGCGCACGCCGCCCATCGCGAGGATGCGGTCGATCTCGGCGCGCGCCTCCTCCACCAGCTCGTCCGTCTTGCTGGCGACGACCGGACTGCCGTCGAACAGGTCGGGGTACTCGAGCAGGTCCGTCTCGTAGGCCAGGATCTGTTGCAGTCGCAGCGACCACTGCTGATCCCACGCGCGCGGCAGCGACAACGCCTCGTTCCAGGTCGGCAGTTGCAGCGCGCGGCACCGCGCCCGGCGCGACAGCGTCACGCCGAGCGCTTCGATCAGGATGCGCCACGCGTTGTTCTCCGGCTGGCGCTCGGTGAGCCCGAGGGAGTTGACCTGCACGCCGTAGCGGAACCGGCGCAGCTTCGGATCGGTGACGCCGTAGCGGTCGCGCGCGATCTCGTCCCACAGCGCGCAAAACGCGCGCATCTTGCACATCTCCTCGACGAATCGGATGCCCGCGTTGACGAAGAAGCTCATGCGGCCGACGCAGCGGTGCATCTGCGCCTCGTCGAACCGGCCGCGCTCGCGCACGAGGTCGAGTACGCCGATCGCGTTGGCGAGCGCGAACGCGAGCTCCTGGGCGGGCGTGGCGCCTGCCTCCTGCAAATGGTAGCTACAGATGTTCGACGGATTCCACGCCGGGATCGCGTCGAGCGTGTATTCGTACATCTCGGCGATCAGGCGCATGCTCGGCTCCGGCGGGAAGATGTAGGTCCCGCGGGCCAGGTACTCCTTGACGATGTCGTTTTGGGTCGTACCCCGCAGCTGCTTCGGATCGATACCGCGCTCGCGCGCCAGCGCGATGTACAGCGCGAGTAACCACATTGCGGTGCCGTTGATCGTCATCGACGTGTTCATCTGCTCGAGCGGGATGCCGTCGAACAGCACGTGGAAATCGTCGAGCGTATTGACGGGCACGCCAACCTTGCCGATCTCCGGCACGGCGATCGGGTCGTCGGACGAATAGCCACATTGGGTGGGCAGGTCGAACGCGATCGACAGGCCCGTCTGGCCCTTGGCGAGGTTCTCGCGGTACAGCGCGTTGGAGGCGCGCGCGTTGGTGTGGCCCGCGTATGTGCGGAAGATCCACGGGCGGTCGCGGGTCGGCCGCCCGTCGGCGTCGTACAGCACATGGCGTTTGCGGGCCGTCATGCGGCGATTATAGGGCTGAGGTCGCGTCAGCCCACGGCCATTCACCCCGGCGGGGTGATGCGACGCCCAGCCCGGCGGCGTAGTCTGTAGATGCAGTCGGCGCTCGGGCAGCGCGCGGGGGGATGCGACGCGGAACGTGGCTGCGCGGGCGCACGGCCGGGGAGAAGCGAGACGTGGTGCCAGCGGAGATCGTGGTCGTCGACGTGGAGCCCGAGGTGTGCGACGGGCTCTGCGCGCGGCTGCCGTCGTCGTACCGGGTTCACGCGTGCACGTCGCTGGGGGCGGCCCTCGATCTGTGCGCCGCGCGGCCAATCGCGTGTGCGCTCGTCGGCGACACCGGCGGGCCGGTGATCGGCGCCGCGCCCGCGTTTCGGCGCCACAACGTCCCGGTCGTACACCTAGTCAAGCGCGGCGGCGGCGCCGGCGCTGCGCGCGCGCTCGCCGCGGGCGCGATCGACGTGCTCGCCCTCGACGACCTGCACGACGACCTGCTGGTCGCGA
>RFGE01000160.1 GCA_003696105.1 Deltaproteobacteria bacterium
GTCGGCGTGCGGCTTGCGCGGCGTGGCGGCGCCGGTCACGAAGGAAAAATATCACTCACCATAACAGAAATCAATCAACATAATATACTGTATTTTATTGGTTAATATCACTCTCCAAGTTACCCGCTGAGCGCCGCTGCGGCGCGCCGCGGCGTACAATTGCCGCGTGACGGGCGCCGATACGCGCGCGCGCACGGCCCATCCGCCGGCCGAGCGGCCCCTGTTGGTGTGGGACGGCGACTGCGGCTTCTGCCGGCGCTCCGCCGAGCGCATCGCGCACCAGGTCGGCGGCCGCCTCGACACCGCGCCGTACCAGCGCGTCGCCGATCGCTTCCCCGACATCCCGGTCGACAGCTTTCGCGCGGCCGTCCACTTGATCGAACCGGACGGCCGCGTCTTCACCGGCGCCGAGGCGATCTACCGGGCGCTCGCGCTGCGCCCCGGCGGCGGCGCGCTGCACTGGTGCTACCGGCGACTGCCCGGATTCGCCGCCGCCAGCGACCTCGGCTACCAGTTCGTCGCCAACCACCGGCCGCTGATGTCGCGGCTGTCGCGCTGGCTGATCGGGCCGAGTCTGCTGCCGAGTCGCTACCGCGTCACGCGCTGGCTGTTTCTGCGGTTGCTCGGCGCCATCGTGTTCGTCGCGTTCTGGTCGATGTACGTACAAATGGACGGCCTGTTCCTCAGCGGCGGCATCTCGCCCGCCGCCGAGTTCATGGCCGCCGTGCGTCGCTACGCCGACGGCCAGGGGTGGGGGCCGCTGGCGCGCTTCGTCGAGGCGCCCACCCTCGCGTGGCTGTCCGCGAGCGATGGCGCGCTCACCGGGTTCGCGGTGGCCGGCATGGTCGCCGGCGTCTTGCTCGCGCTCGACATCGCGCCCGGCGCGATGGTCGCGGCGGCGTGGCTGCTGTACCTGTCGCTCGTCCAGGTCGGCGGCATCTTCTTTCACTACCAGTGGGACGCACTTCTGATCGAGACGCTGCTGTGCGCGATGTTCGTCGCGCCATGGCGGCTGCGCCCGGGCCTCGCGCGCGATCCCGAGCCGTCGCGCGCGGGCGTGTGGTTGTTCCGCGTGCTGCTGTTCAAGCTCATGATGCTGTCCGGCCTGGTCAAGCTCATGGAGCACGGCAACGCGTGGAAGTCGTTGCGCGCCCTCGACGTGCACTTCTTCACGCAGCCGCTGCCCGCGCCGACGTCGTATTGGGCGCACTTCGCGCCGCACTGGCTCCACGCCGCCGCCCTCGTGGTCGTGTTCGCGATCGAGCTGGTCTTGCCGCTGTTCGCGTTCGGCCCGCGCCGGCCGCGCATGGCGTTCGGCATCGGCACAATCGGGCTGATGCTCGCGATCGGCCTCACCGGCAACTACGGGTTCTTCAACCTGCTGGCGTGCGCGGTCGCGCTGTGGTGTTTCGACGACGCCGCGATCCGCGCGCGGCTGCCGGCGCGCCTTCGCGCGCGCGCGCCCGACCCCGCGCACGCCGCGCCGCCGCCGCCGCGCCGATGGACGCGGCGGCTCGCGGTCGCGCTGGCGGTGCCGATCACGCTGATCGGCGCCGTGCGGTTCGCCAACCGGCTCGACCCGGCCGACCGCTTCGGCCGCCGGCTCGCCGACGTCGTCTACCCGTTTTTTTCGATCAACGACTACGGCCTGTTTCAGGACATGACCGAATCGCGCCCGGAGATCATCGTCGAGGGCAGCCGCGACGGCGCGAGCTGGCACGCCTACGAGTTCCGCTACAAACCCGGCGACCCGGCGCGCGCGCCGCGGTTCGCAGGCCTGCACATGCCCCGGCTCGACTGGCAGATGTGGTTCGCGGCGCTGCGCGGCTGTGCGCGCGCGCGCTGGTTCTCCGGGTTCATCCGCCGCCTGTTCGAAGCCCGCCCGGAAGTGCGCCGCCTGCTCGCCCACGACCCGTTCGGCGACGATCCGCCGCGCTACCTGCGCACGACCGTCTACGACTACACGTTCGCGCCGCCCGGCGAACCCGGGTGGTGGCGGCGCGCGCGACCGCGCCCGTACTGCCCGGTCTACGCGCGCGGCGCACCGTGACGCGGTCGCGTCACGACGCGAACCCGTAGCGCTCGGCGCGGCGAAGCGGCGGCAGCGCCTGCTTCGGCAACAGGATGGACCGCACCGCCCACAGCTCGTCGAACACGCGGTAGCGCGCGGTCGCGTCGAGGTAGTCGACGCCCGCCGACCCGCCGGTGCCCACGCGCCGGCCGATGATCCGCTCGACCATGCGGGCGTGGCGCGACCGGAACAGCACGAGTTGCTCCTCGAGGTCGACGATCGAGTCGATCAACAGCCGCGGCCAGGCGAGCAACGGCAACTCGCGGTACGACTCGATGAACAGCACGCCGGCGCGGATGCGCCGCGCGCGCGCGCGGTCCGGCGCCGGTACGTCCTGCGCCGTCAAGAACGCGCGCGCCTGATCGGCGCTGTGTCGCAGGCGGGTCCGGACCGCCTCCGGGTCGGCCCCCGGCACCGACGCGAACCGGTCGACCTTGTCGTCGTGATACCGCTCCATCGCGGCCAGGTAGTCGGCGAGGAATCGCTCGACGACCGCGTCGTCGCCGTCGTCGCCGGGCGACGATCCCTGCACGGGCGTGCGGTACAGCCACTCGCGCAGGGCGGCCTTGACCGTCGTCTCGTTTCGCGCCGCCTGAATGCGGCCCCACGCGAACGCGCCGGCCGGCGACGACTCCGCCAGCGCCGCGATGTAGTCGAGCACGGCCGTACCCGCGAGCCGCTCGCGTTGGTCGTCCTCGAGGCCGAGCAGGATTTCCAGCTCGCGCATCTGAAACGACTGAAAGCCGCTGGCCGGCACCAACTTGTCGCGGAACGCGAGGAAGTCCTGCGGCGTGAGCGTCTCCATCACGCCGAACTGATCGATCGCCATCCGCGCGATCGCACTGACGCGGCCGAGGTGGTGGACGACGTGCGGCACCTGCTCCTCGGGGACGCTCGGCTTCGCGAGGTGGTCGCGCGCGAGGCGCAACTCGCTGAGCATGAGCTTGAACCACAGCTCGTACACCTGATGGACGACGATGAAGTGCAACTCGTCGGTGACGAGCCGCGACTCGTCGCCCTCCACGCCCCCCTGCAGCGCGAGCAACTGGTCGAGCTTGAGGTAGTCCCAGTAGGTCGGTCCCGCCATCGGCGGCGAACCTACTACAATCGCAGTCATGCCGTGGCACGAATACGTCGGCTACGTCGGCTCGTTCCTGATGCTGCAGACGTTTTGGATGAAGACGATGATCCCGCTGCGGATCGCGGGGATCACCGCCAACGCGGCGATGATCGCGTACGCGGCCAGCGCCGGTCTGTACCCGATGCTCGCGATGCAGGTGCTCATGCTGCCGGTCAACGTGTGGCGGCTCGCGCAGATGCGCGCGCTGGTCGTGCGCGCCGCGCAGGCCGCCGGCGGCTCCTTTCAGCCGAGCGCGCTGCTGCCGTTCATGCGCAAGGAGCGCCACGCCGACGGCGACGTGTTGTTTCGCGCCGGCGAGCCGTCGGACCGCATGTTCCTGATCGAGTCCGGCGGCGTCCGGCTCGACGAGCTGGGCCATCGGCTCGGCCCCGGCGACGTGCTCGGCGAGATCGGCGTCGTGTCGCCCGACAACCGGCGCACGGCGACGGCGGTGTGCGAGGGGCAGACGGTGGTCTATTCGCTCACGACCGACGGCGTCCGCCAGCTGTTCTTCCAACACCCCGACTTCGGCTTCTTCTTGATCCGGCTGGTGACCGAGCGGCTGCTGCGCAACCTCGACGCGCGCGCCGGCGCGCCCGGCGCGGTGTGAGCGCCCCGCAGGAGGCTGTAGCGCGTAGCCGCTGGCTGCGGTCGCGATCTGCGGGCGATCTTCGGCGTACGTCCTCCCGCCCTTCGGTCCCGTATGTGAGTACGCGCCCTCGCGCGCTGCGGGCGTGCGCCGAACCTCGCCTCGCATCTCGCAACCTCGCTGGCACGCCGATACCCTCAGCCCGCTAGCGCGCGAACCACGCGATCGCCACCGCCGCGGCCATGAGCGCGAACGCGTGCCATAGCGCCCGGTGGGTCGGCGCTGCCAGCTCCCGTTCCAGCCGCGGCGCGAAGGCGAGCCGCCGCGGGCGGGTCGGGATCAGCGCGGAGGGAAGCCGGCGCATCGCGATCGGATCTACGAGCAAGCCGCGTGCCGGGCAACTTTCCCGCCAAGTCCGCGCCGCGGCGACGCCGGCAGCCGGCGCCGTGGTGGCCGCAGGCCCCGCCCGGCCCGGCGACGCCCCATCGCCGGCGCGTGCGGAAGCCCGGGCCGTCCCGCACGCGCCGTCCCGGCGACGCCCCGGCGCCGCCCCGCACGCGCCGTCCCGGCGCCGCCCCGCACGCGCCGCCCCGGCGCCGGCGGCCGCACGCGCCGTCCCGCACCCGCCGTCCCGCACGCGCCGTCCCGGCGCCGGCGTCCCGCACGCGCCGTCCCGCACGCGCCGCCCCGGCGCCGCGAACGCGCGCGGTCGCGACTCGCCCGTCGCGCCGCCGCGCGTCCGTCGCCGGCCTACGCCGGCCGCGGGCCCTCGCGATCGACCGCCATGCCCATCGCGTGGTAGCCCTTGTCCACGTAGACCGTCGCGCCCGTGATCGCGCCGGCCAGCGGGCTGCACAAGAACGCCGCCGTGTGACCGACATCGGCGCCGGTGATCGGCTCGGGCAGCGGCGCGTTGCGCGACGTATAGTCGATCATCTCCTGGATGAAGCCGATCGCCGACGCCGCCCGCGACGCGTACGGTCCCGCCGAGATCACGTTGATGCGATGCCCCCACTTGCGGCCGGCCTCGTATGCGAGCGTGCGCGTGTCGGACTCGAGAGCCGCCTTGGCGGACGACATGCCGCCGCCGTAACCGGGAATCGCCCGCTCGGACGCCATGTACGTGAGCGCCAGGAACGCGCCGGGCGGCCGCACCAGCGGGCCGAACCGCTGAACCATCGACACGAACGAGTACGCGCTCGCACCGACCGCCGCGAGGTAGCCCGCGCGCGAGGTCTCGAGCAGCGGCTTTTTGACCTCCGGACCGTTGGCGAGCGAGTGGACGACGATGTCGAACGGCTGGTCGGTGCCGAAGTCGGCGCGCGCGCGGTCGGCCACCCCCTGAATGCTCGGGTCGTCGTGATCGCGGTAGCGCTTGGACTCGCGCACGTCGGCCGGAATCTGATCGAGCGTGTCGTACTCGGCGTCGAGCGCGTAGATCCGCTCGAACTCGAGCATGCGGCCGTCCGACAGCCTGCGCGACGCATCGAGCTTGCCGCGCTCGAGCAGCGTCGTGAAGATCGTGTACGCGGGCGGCCACGTCCCGACGCAGATCGACGCGCCCGCCTCGGCCAACGCCTTGGCGATCGCGAACCCGAAACCGCCGTCGTCGGCGACGCCGGCGACGAACGCGCGCTTGCCGTTCAGATCGATACCGAGCATGGCGCGCATCTTGCCCGCCGGTGCGGTCGCGGTCAATCCGCCTGCGGCCGGCCGCTCAGTCGACGACGATCTGCTCGAGGTCCAGCCCGCCGGCAAACAGGTACGACACCGCGTCCGAGTACCCGTAGGCCTCGAAGCCGCAGGTGGCCGGACATTCGAGCCGGTGTTGGCCGGGCGCGACGGCGATGCGGCCCGCCAGGAACGCGCCACCGGCAAACGGCGCCAACTGGCCGGTGACGTCCGCGCCGTCGAGCGCGGCCGTACCGCCCGCCGGCACCACCAGCGAGATGTACTGCTCGTCGTACTGCTGGGGGATCAGGAAGGTATAGCGGTCGCGATACTGTTCGTACGGGATCGCGATCGCGATCGCCGGGTCTCCGTTGCCCGTGGACGTGCCGGTGAGCGGATTGGCCTCGATCACGGACAACAAATAGTGGGCGACCAGGATCGGCTCCGGCGACCTCACGAGCGTGTCCGCGGCGACGAACACCTCGCAGAACTGTCCGGCGGCCAGGGTGCCGCAGCTGCCGGACGCCGGCGCGGGATCGAACGTCACCGTCGTGCCGTCGCGCTGCGCGACGATGCGCAGCATGTCGCGCTCGCCGTTGCGCTGCTTGCTGATCGCGACGGCGTACTCCTTGCCCCACGCGGACGCGGGGAACAGCTGCTCCTCGATGTGGTCGGCACAGCAGCGCGGCGTCGCGGCGTTGGCCGGATCCTGCAGCAGCGTGGCCTCGTGTCCGACGAACACGCCGAACGTGTTGCCGTCGACCGACTCGATCAGCGTCCCGGTGAGGTCGCCGTCCGGCGCGGCCTCGAGGTTGACCACGTCGAACGGTTGCAGCGTGAACGTGCGCGTGGTCCCGGCCGGAATCGCGGCGATGCCGTTGGCGGCGCGCACGTCGGCGGTGGGCGTGACCGCCACCTCGGTGGCCTGCCACGCCACGATCGTCACGTAGCCGTTGTAGTCGTTGGTCTGCGGGCGCCGCGTGAGCGTCGGCACCGTGACCGCGTAGTACTTCGCATCGTAGGCGTGGCGCGGTATGAGCAGCGAGCCGTCGTTGGAGAACACGTTCTCGTTGTCGAGCGGGTTGAACTGGTACGCGACCACCGGGCGCGACGACGTGAGCTTGAACGCGCGCGCGGCCTGGCTGGTGCGGTCGACCGATTGGTCGGGGAATCCGAGCTGGCCGGGGTAGATCGCCTGCACCGCGCCGGGCGCGACGTCCACCGAACGGCTCATGCCGGTCGCGTTCTCGATCGTCACGGTCACCGGCGCGGAGGCGTCGGGGTTGGACACGACGATGGCGAACGGCGACCCCTGCGCGTCGAGGACGCACGTCTCCGCGACCTGACACGTTCCGCCGCCGGGGCAGCTGCCGTCGTCCTCGCACAGGCCGAA
This sequence comes from Deltaproteobacteria bacterium, assembly GCA_003696105.1. Lineage (NCBI taxonomy): Bacteria > Pseudomonadati > Myxococcota > Myxococcia > Deltaproteobacteria bacterium. The sequence continues at coordinate 6,845 of RFGE01000160.1, forward strand.
GCTCTGCGCCGCGGCCGTGCCATTGGCCGGCTGATAGCAGTGTTCGATCGAGACGGCGACCGCCCCCGGCGCCGTCAGGTCGCAGTTGCCCGGCAATCCGGGCAGCAGGCTCACCGGAGGGCCGAGCACCTCGACCGCGTTATCAAGGTCCACCGGCCAGAACTCGCAGCCGATGTAGCTGCGCGCCGCTTCCGCCGCGGCGCACGGGTCGGTGCACACGCCGCCGCTGCACGACTCGAACGCGCACTCCTCGATCAGCTCGCCGACCGTGCCGTCCGGGTTGCACGCGTACACGTCATCGCCGGCGCAGAACCGCGACACCGCCGGGTCGCACGCGGCGCAGCCGAGGTCGCGCACGCACACGTCGCCTGCATTGCACCGCTGCGCGTCGGTGAACCGGCCGTCGTCGCAGACCTGGTACAGGTCGCCGACGCACCGGGTCTCGCCGGCGGTGCACGGGTCGGGCGAACCGTCCGGTCCGCCGGGGCCGGCATCGCCGCCGGTCGAGGGCCGCGACGGCGCGCACCCGCTCGCGATCCCGAGCGCCGCGGCGATGGCACACAGCGGTGTCTTCATCGGTTCCTCCTGCGTCCTGTCACGTCCTGCGCCCTCCGCGCCCGGACGCGCGCACCCTACCGCCGACCCTCCCGGACGGCCAGCTCGAGGCGCTCACCGCCGCTCGCAGCGGCGCAGAACGATCGGATCGGCCGAATCATTAACAATATGACCAACATTCATATTTAAAAAACAAGAAATAATATCAACGTCTTATTGTTTTTATTGGCTGTTTGACCAGTTTTTCTCTTGCATCTTGTTGGTCGAATGACTAACAAGAACACGTGGCCGCGAAGCGGAGCCATAAGAAGGAGCGCCGGTCGACGCGCCGCGACCCGGAGCGCACCCGCGCCGCGATCCTGCGGGCCGCCACGGCCCTGTTTACCCGCTGCGGGCTCAACGGAACGAGCCTCGACGACATCTCGCGGGAGGCCGGCGTCAACCGCGGTCTCATCTACCACTACTTCAAGACCAAGGAATCGCTGTTCGACCAGGTGCTGGCTCAGCCGCTCAACGAGTACACCCGGTCCCAGCTCGAACTCCTGCAAAAGCCCGACTTCGACGCGCTGAGCCTGCGCGACGCGACCGAGAGCTTCTTCTGGTTCCTGTCGCGGCACCCGGAGTTGGTGCGCCTGCTGAGCTGGACCCTCGCCATGCGGCGCCTCGCGCTCGAACTCGCGCAGCTCGAGTTCACTCGCCTGTTCTTCCGGGCGGCGGTGCAGCGGCTCGACCAGGCCAAGGCCGCAGGCCGCATTCGCGCGAACATCGACTCCGCCCACCTGCTCATCACGATCATCGACCTGTGCGTGTCGTGGCACATGTCGCGCGACGAATGGGCGCACAAGTTCGGCTGGACCGACAAGTCCACCGAGGAACTCGATCGCGAGCGTCTCGCCGCGATCCTCGACTTCATCGATGCGGCCGTCCGGCCGCTTCCCCCCGCTGTCACCGAGACAGGAGACTGACCATGCGCATTTCACTCCCGCTGCTTGTCGCCGCCGGCCTCGCCCTCGCCGGGTGTTCCTTCGAGTCGGCCGACGAGGCCGCACGCGTGTCCTTGTACGAGCGCCTCGGCACGCGCGAGCGGCTCGCGATCGCCGATCCGAGCTTCGTCGGCGTCGCCGCCTACGACCGCGCCGGCCGACCGCTGCCCTGCGTGCAGCCGACCGTCCGCGGCGGCGACACCGTCCTGCGCGCGAGCACCGACGGCCTGCTGGTCGTCGAGGACGTGCGCGTCGATCTGTCGGACATCACCATCGAGCCCGGCGTCGTGTTGCCGGATGAACCGCTCGTGCTCACCGACGTAAAGCTGCGCCTCGGCACCCAGATGGCGATCGAGCCGCAGTGGGCGCCGGATGGCCGCTCCGCCCGCGGCGTCGGCCGCGTCGACATCCTGATGGATTGGGCGCTGCTCGACGACGACGGTGATCACCTGCCGCTGGCCACCCAGCGGATTCGCGGCGCTGAACTCGAGGTGCGCGCCGAGCTGGCCGACGACGGCACCGTCCGCGCCGACCTCACGAGCGCCGTCGACGGCACGATCTGGGACTTCGCGGCGGTCGAGCTGACCGACTTCGCGATGGACGTGCGCGCCGCGAGCCAGCCCGTCGTCGACTGACCAGCCAACCTATCCCCCCTCCGGCGCCGGCCCGCGCCTTTACCCGGTCAACCCCTCTACCCAACCCACGCGGGCCGGCGCCGATTTTGTTTCGGCCGTCCGTCGCGCGCGCGCA